>CAIYQA010000250.1 GCA_903928175.1 uncultured Spartobacteria bacterium
GAGGCGGTCTTCTGGCCTTCGATCCGGTGCGGATTGATCGAGTTGACGATGGCAATCGGTTCGGTCTCGCCGATCTCGCGCACGAGCCGCAGCGCTTCATCGAAGTTCCCCTCGATGGCGACGACTTTCGCGCCATACATAAACGCCTGGGCAAGTTTGCCGAGCGCGATTTTTCCTGCGGGCAGCAGCACAATGCAGTCGATGTCCGCGCGCGCGGCGTAGGCGGCGGCTGCGGCGGAGGTGTTGCCGGTGGAGGCGCAAATCACCGCCTTGGAACCGGCTTCCACCGCCTTGGAAATGGCGACGGTCATCCCGCGATCCTTGAAAGATCCGGTCGGGTTGAGCCCTTCGTATTTGATGAAGACGTTGCAGCCGCGCCCGACCATTGTGCTCAGTTTGGGCGAATGGATGAGCGGCGTGTGGCCTTCATTGAGCGAGATCACGGGTGTGGCGTCGCTGACGGGCAGGTATTGGCGGTAGCGGGCGATGAGGCCCCGGTCGTTGAGGGTTTTGAATGGGGACATGGAGTATATCTTTTTGCGTCCTTTGCGTTCTTTGCGCGAAATATTCTGGTTTTTTAACAGGCAAACGTCTCCACGCGGAGCACTTGGGGCGGGCGTTTGACGCAATCGAGCGCGGCGATTTTGCCGATGGCGCGGTCCATCTGCCCTTGGGAGGCGTCGTGCAGCATGAGCACGAGCGGCACGATCTCCTCCTCGTGCGCCTCGGGCTGGATGACAGAGGAAATGCCGATCCGCTCTTCACTCAGGATGCCCGAGATGAGGGCGAGCACCCCGGGACGATCAATGACGGAAAGGCGCAGGTAATACGGCGTAATCACTTCGCTGATCGGCTTGCATTTGCCATACAGGCCGTGGGGCACGAACCCGAAGTTCGGGCGCGGAATTTCAAGCGCCACCGCCGCTTCCGCAAGATCGCTGATGACGGCGCTCGCCGTGGCGTCCTGACCCGCGCCGCGCCCGTAGAAGAGCGTTTCGCCCACGACATCGCCATGGACGGCGATGGCGTTGAAAACGCCGTTCACGGAGGCCAGAACGTGCGACTCCGGCACGAGGGTCGGGTGGACGCGCACTTCGACGGGGCAGTTTTCCGTGCAGGATTCGTCGGATTTGATGACCGCGAGCAGCTTGATTTTGTAGCCCAGCTTTTCCGCAAACTCGATGTCCGCCGCCGTGATGTTTTGGATGCCCTCGACGTGGATATCCGCCGCATTGACCCAAAAGCCATAGGCGAGCGAGGCGAGAATGATCGCCTTGTGCGCCGCGTCCCAGCCGTTGATGTCCAGGGTTGGATCCGCCTCGGCATACCCGGCGGCCTGCGCCTCCTTGAGCGCCTCCTCAAACCCGAGCCCCGCCTGGGTCATCCGGGTGAGGATGTAATTGCTCGTGCCGTTGATGATCCCGTGCATGGAGCGAATGTGGTTGGCCACAAACGCCTCCCGCAGCGCCTTGATGATCGGCACGCCCCCGGCGGCTGCGGCTTCAAAGAAGATCGGCACCCGTTTTGCGGCGGCGCAGGCGAAGATTTCTTTTCCGTGCTCGGCCAGCAGCGCCTTGTTCGCCGTGACGACAATCTTCCCCTTTTCAATCGCGGCCATGACAAACTTGTAAGGGTTCTTGATGCCGCCCATCAATTCCACCACCACCTGCACTTGCGGGTCGTCGATCAGCTCCTGCCAGTCCCTGCATAAAATGGAACGGGGCGGAGTGACGCTCCGGGGCGTGTCGATGTCGAGGTCCGCGATTTTAGTGACGGTCAACTCCAGGCCGAGCCGTTCGCAAAGCAACCGGCGGTTGCCGGTGAGATGCTTGTAAACGCCCACCCCGATGGTGCCGAATCCCGCAATGCCAATGCCGATTTGTCGCATAAAAAGGGTATTTTGCGTCGTTCCGGCGCGCTTTGCAAGACGACAGAGGGAGAAAGCTTTTAGAATGGCTCGACGGTGCCCAGGCTGTTTGTAATGGCCCAGGCATCCGCTGTCGGCATGCGCTTGAGTTCATGCCCGATGCCCCAGGAATCTGAGTAGAGGATTTCATTGGTCTTCTCGTTGTAACCAATGATAAGGCGCATGTGCCCGCTGGCCATTTTGGCTTTGGACCCATCGGGAAGAAGGCCGAGCATGACCGACCAGAGCACGGGGATTCCGGTGTCCACATGCGTTTTGACCTGGCGGGAAAAGGTCGTCATGCCACTCCGGTTCTTGGTGCGCGCCTCCCGGAGCACTTCCGGCTTCATTTGCAGGTAAAGTTCGCTGAGTTCCTCCACGTGGGGGTTGATTGCAGATACCTTGGCGTGGCGCGCAGCCAAGTCGTAGTCGGAAATCAACGCGTGGTAGTCCACTTGGAGAACCGTCCGCACGCGGATTTTGAATCGAGCGGTGAGTTTTTTGAGCGACTCGGTCATGGCCCGCACGCTGGTGCCTCTGCTGGCAGAAGAGTCCGCGAGTTGGGCCAACTCGTTTTCATCGGCTTTGATGCCGTAATAACGGAGCACCCGTTCGGCGGTGGCCACCACGCAATAGCCTTTCTGGCCTTGGTCCACCATCGGGATGTCTTTGATCACCACATCCCCGGAGGCAGGGTCGCGGGTCACGTGCTTGGGCCCGCTGAACGGCTCTTTCTTCGATTCCGCAAATGATTTTTCCAGCAGGCCCTTGGGTTTTTCGAGGGGAGTCATGCGCAGCCGAACAAACTCGGCGCGAAACGGAATTTGCGGCGTCTTGGTGCAGGAATATTCCAGCAGGTAAATTGCCACCGGAGTGTTCCATTGCACCCCGTCCACCTTCACCGCGTTTTTGGCATCCTTCCCGCGTGGGACAAAGGCGGTTTTGGTCGCCGCCGAAATCGCGGTGACAAGGTCTTTAATGAGGCTTTCGTAATGCGCCCGGTCCATTTCCCCCATGTCTCCCCGGTTATAAAAAAACGCGCAGATTTCATGGGGTTTGCCTTGATCGAACTGGACGAGTGTCTGGCAGACGGGCTGCCCGAAAAGAGTGGCATTTCTCAGCGTGCTTTGCGCCGAATCATGCGCCACGGAGACCCAGCGGAAACCGAGCGCGCGATTATTTTCGACCAACTCAGCGGTTTCCCAGACGGACGGCGGGGCGAGCAGGGGATCAAGCAGCGCCGGAGGGGGAGACGTCGGGGTGGGGGATTGCGCCAGGGCGGCAGAAGCCCAGCAGAGAAAAATCACGCTCCTTTTCATGGAATAGCTCGTAACGGCGGTTGTTGCATGCGGAACCAGCGGTGAATGAAGCGATTTTCCACCCGCAGGTCAATGGCGCGTTCACGCATCCGAAATCCATCGGGAACTCAGAAAAAACAAATTTATCAGGAAGCCAGGAAACCAGGAAAAGGCATCCATCGTGCTTGTCATCTCGAGCGCAGCGAGAGACCTTCGGGATGACAAGCAGGTTGGCGAACTTGCATTTTTTCCCCTAATTCAATTTCCTGGTTTCCTGGCTTCCTGATTCACTTTTGCCTTTTCCTGATTTCCTGAGTTCCAGATTCTCTGTTGCCTTTTTCAGATGCACGCGCGCGTCTTGTTTTCTGCGCTGGCGCATCGTTCCCGGGGCTATTATGTTCTAAAGGATGCAGTTTAAGGATTATTACCAGAGCCTCGGGGTTGCGAAGACGGCTTCGCAGGACGAAATAAAGAGCGCCTTTCGCAAGCTGGCCCGCACGCATCACCCGGATATGGTCAAACCGAAGGAACGCGCCGCCGCCTCGGAGCGTTTCAAGGAGATCAACGAAGCGTACGAAGTGCTCGGCGATCCCGAAAAACGCCGCCAGTACGACACGCTCGGCGCGGATTGGGAGCGCGGCGGCACGCAACCGCCTCCAGGGTGGCACCAAGGCGCAGGTCGCCGTCATCCGGCAGGCGCGGGCGCCGGACGCGGAGCGGAGGATTTTGAATTCAATTTCGGCGGCACCGGGTTCAGCGATTTTTTTGAGGCGTTTTTCGGCTCCGGCGGACGCCAGGCCAATCCGTTCGCCAGCGGGCGCGCGGCGGGCACAAGCCGTGGGGTGGATGTCGAAGCGGACTTGATGGTGCCGCTGGAAGAGGCGTTGCACGGCGCGCGCCGCAAGATCACCTTCCAGCGCGCCGGCGCCAAACCGCAGACTTATGAGATCACCATCCCGGCGGGGGTCCGCGAAGGGCAGCGCATCCGGTTGGGGGGGCAGGGGGAGGCCGGGATGCACGGCGGTCCGGCAGGCGATCTTTATTTGAACGTCCGTCTTGCGCCGCATCCCGATTTCCAGGTGGAGGGGGCGGATTTGACGTACGAGGCGGAGTTGCCGCCCTGGCGGTTGGTTTTGGGCGGAGAAGTGGCGGTGCCGACGATGGAGGGAACGGCCAAATTGAAAATCCCGCCGGGCAGCCAGCCCGGGCAGCGTTTTCGGCTCAAAGGCCGGGGAATGCCGAAGACCGGCGGTGCCCGGGGCGATCTCTACGTGGCGCTTTCGGTGGAAATCCCCAAGACGCTCACCCCCAAGCAAGCCGAACTCTGGCAGGCATTGTCCGGAGCGGAGTAACAGACGCAAAGAAAATCAGGAGATCAGGAAATCAGGCAGGAAGGAAGGAACGGAAAGGCGAAAGGCGAAAGGCGGAAGGCGGAAGGCGGAAGGCTCCTTTCTCATTAACACCGGGCTTTAGCCCGGTGTGAGCCGACAACAGAGACATCAGCCGTTTCAACGGCTTCCGATCGAGCCGAAAATAAGCCGTTAAAACGGCTTTTTAC
>CAIYQA010000251.1 GCA_903928175.1 uncultured Spartobacteria bacterium
ATTTCCAGGACGAAAAGGCTTCCGTCTCGGATAGCGTCAGCCTCAGTGAGCAGCATATAGACCTGCTGGAGGATCGGGTAAAACAGATCGCCGAAAGGCTGAAAAAACCGAAGCGGGCCAGAAAAAACAAGCGCGCAAAAGTGGTCGATCTGCAGGAGGAGGATAAGGATCCCGTGGCGGTTGCGCTTGATGAACCCAGCTTGTCCGCTGTAGTTCGGGTAATGCTCAGACTGTTCATCGACTCCCTGCCGCGGGTTCCGGATTTGCAGGCCAAACTGGAACAGCTGAGGATCGACACGATAACGGAGGGGTTGTTTTCGAATCCGATATTGATCAAGGACAGCGTGTTTCCGGGCGAGGTGTTGCGAAAGCGCCCCCTCGGGGCGGGTGTGCTGGTGGATTTGCCGGAAGGCGGCGAGGTTCTATGCGTCATCGACGCCTCCGCTCTGTTTGCGGCAACGGTTGGCATTACGGCTGACGAATCCAAAACGGGTGAGTCTCCGCGCTTTCCAGCTTCGCCTTTAGCCAAGGATATTCTTTTCAAAGCCGTAAGAGGGAAGATCGAACTTGTCGTTTTCAAACCCGAGGTGGTTCGTTATTGCCAACTGCTATTCGAGGCTCTTGAAGGGAACTGCGCGGAGTCGGAAAAGATGAGGGAGGAGGTCGTGACCAAGGGCCGCTTGATAATGAATTCGGGTCTGAAGGTTGCGGATATAGAGCCCGCCGCCGTGATCCGAGCCGCCGAACTGCCGCAGTCTCTACCGCGCTATATCAAACTTATGGTTGCCCAGCTTGAATTGATGGCCGTGAGCAGAAAAGTGGTAGTGGTCAGTTGCAGCCGCGAGTTGGTCGGCCTCTCGCCAGATGTGTTGGTGTGGCATCCCAACGACCCGACCCTCTCGCCGCCACCCGTGACCAATAGTGGAGTGGCCGAAGGGGACGAGAAAAAGCCGAACGGATTGATGATCAATAACCGCCCTTCGGACAACAAGCCCCGGTCAGTCAAAAAGCGGTTCCCGGTCAAGCCGCGTCCTGTAAAGAAGCGTCGGCTGATAGGGAAGAAGCGTTTTCCCCACAAGCGCCGGGTTGAACTGGAGACCCCTTCGTTTGCCAATACGTCCTCTCTCGTGTCGGAAATTGATATTCCTTTCTGAACTGAATTCGGCGGGTTGGGCTGCTTCGGATCTTGATAGCGAGTCTTCTGTATGAACCGCATCCCGTTGGGTGGGGTTTCGGATAGACTACGGACGGTATCCTTGGCCAGGGGCAGGGCTTTCAATGGCTACTTTGGGAGTACCTGGGCCATTTTGGGGTCGGCTTGGCGGCCGAAAACCGTGCCATAAGCCTCAACGGATTCATCCGGGTTTGAATTCCATCAGTAAGTGGAGCCGAAATCTTGATTCGCCCGAAAGCAACACCTATTGCGCTGTATGGGCGCGGGACAGCAAGGCAAAGACAGGACAAACAAGGGTAACAGGAAGAGTGGGCGGGGATCCCCGCTCAAGCCGCCACGTGCCGAGAGCGGGGTGGCTTACGCAGTGTTTCGTGACTGCGGAGTTGAGGTGGAGGACGGCGCAGACCTCAAAGCCTGCTTGTCCCGCACTCTGGGGGAGCGACCGCTGGAGCTGATGTCGAAATGCTGCGATCTGAGAGCGATCAACGCCGTAAAACAAGCGATGCAGTGCGACCGTCACCATGCCTTGCTGGAAATCTATGTGGAAATGAGGATGAGCGGGAAGGAACGGCGTGATGGCATCATGGCATGGAACCCGGCCAAAGGCGGACTCGTTCCTTATCTCAGGCGAGGCAGTGTGCTCGCTTCATTGAAGCTTTGCGCCAAAGAGCAGCGCTCCCCGTGGGGCAGAACCGTCAGCTTAGACGAGCCACGATTCGGCTCTGACAATGATCCCGACAGCGATATGCCGATTATGTATCTGGATCGCCTGGCAGCGAAGCCGGAGCCGGGCGTCTGCGTCTGCGCCCGTTACTAACGGTCGGAATGTAATACCTCTTGGGTAAGCTGCTGGGCCGTCATGTGTGCAGCTTCAGGCCAGAAGTGGAGTCACCGCCGTCCGTCAGTCGGCGGATGGCCAGGGCGGCGTAGGCGGGGTCCAGGTCGCAGCCGACGCCCTTGCGTCCGGTGCGCGCCGCGGCGACAAGGGAGGTGCCGCCGCCGAGGAATGGGTCGAACACGAGGGCACCCGGCTCAGTGGCCGCGAGGATGCAGCGTTCCAGCAGGGCGAGCGGCTTTTGTGTCGGATGTCTCCCGTGAGTTTTCTCCGAAGCACCGGGTGCGGAAATCCGCCAGACCGTTTGCATCTGTTTCCCCGTCACCCTCTTCATGTCGGCATAGTTGAAGCAGTATTTGCTGCTCTCGCTCTTTGCGGCCCATAGCAGGGTTTCCGTCGAGTGGGTGAAACATCTGCAGCCGAGATTGGGCGGCGGGTTTGTTTTCTGCCAAGCGATGTCGTTCAGGATTTTGAATCCCAACTGTTGCATGGCGTAGCCGACACTGAGAATTACATGGTGAGTGCCGGACACGAAAATGGTGCCGTTCGGTTTGAGCGCCCGGCGACATTTCTCCAGCCAGGCCAAATTGAAAGCGTGGACGAATTCGGGGCCTTGGGTCTTGTCCCAGTCGCCCTTGTCGACGCACGCACGCTTTCCGTTGCGGCAGGTCTGGCCACCGGAGGAGAGAAAATAAGGCGGGTCTGCAAAAATCATATCGAAGACACCTTCCGGTCGCTCCGTAATCAGCCGGTCGAGCAGCACGAGGCTGTCACCACGATAGACCGTGAGACCGCGTGCCTCGTTGTGGTAGGCGAGCTCGACGGTGGGTGGCGCTGGCGGGGTGGTGGAACCCGGCAGCACCGTGAAGACGCGGAAGGGTTCGTTCGAGGTGGATGGCAACGGTAGGGCGCTCATATCTCGAGATACAGGGCCGTTTTGG
>CAIYQA010000252.1 GCA_903928175.1 uncultured Spartobacteria bacterium
CCGCTCCCCCTTACCAGCAGCGCCCTTGCAGGGCGCAACCGGTTGTTGCGCGGCACCCAGGGCGACGCTGCGCTCTGCCCTGGGCTGGTTTCCCTTGCGCTTTCAGCGCACAATCAATGCGACAACGTCAAACGAAAATGCTCTAAGGAGGCCCGGCAAAAACATTGCAGTCATTTGAAAGGGGGGGATGCATTCAGCATTCCCCCTTTCCTTTTTCTGGTGTATTCTTCGGTCCGTAATCGCCCGTGAAAAAAATTTCCACCCGAAGCGCCTCAGCCAAACTCCCGCAAAAGGAGGATAAGCCAGCTCGTTCCTTGCTCCGAAAAGCCATGGCGCCCCCCCTGCGGAGGTGGACCCTGGCCTCGGCAGTGCTCATCTTGAGCATGGGAGCGTTCTCCGCCATTCCGGCATATCGTGGAATCGTGAAATGGCGCGCCTGCTCCCTGGCCAGCCAAGCTTTGCAGGCGGTTGAAAAACCGGATATGGAAAAGGCGTTTTCCCTCGTGTGCTCCGCGTACCGATTGCGCCCGATGGAACCCGAGGTGCTCCGTGCGGTCGCGCGCATCTGCGAGTTGCGCGGCGACCCCATGGCGGTGCAGTTCTGGCAAATTCTGAGCGCTTCGCCTGCCGCCACCGAGGAGGATCATCAGCATTATATCAAGATTTCGCTGGATCGGCAGATTCGGAGCCCAAAAAACAATGAACTATTGGAGATGCTCCTCAAATCCGACCCGCAAAATGCCACGAACTGGCTGTTAAAAGCGCGGACATTGGAACTGGACGGGCATATGTCCCAGGCGCAAAACGCCGCCCGGCGCGCTGTGGCATTGGATGCAGGCAGTGAAGAAGCAGTGCTTTACCTTGCGCGGCTGTTGTGGGAGGGAGCAGACACACACCAGGAATCAGTGCGTCTGTTGGAGTCTTTGAGTGCAAAACCTGGCCAAAACGGCCTGGCTGCCGCATCGATCCTTATGCAGCAGCAGGAGATGGCTCCGGAACTGATGCAACGGCTCAAAACCCGCCTGGAGCAGGATCCGTTGGGAACCGTGAACCATCGCTTGATGGCCTTGGAGCTTGCGCTTCGGATCAGCCCGAAAAACGCAGATGCGCTCCTTGCGCTCGCAGTGGAGAAATATCGCAAGTCGGGAGGCGATGATCTGTCCGCATTCGGTGCCTGGCTCAACAGCCACGGAGTCTCGGCGATGGCAGAGCAGGCGATTTCCCGGGAAGAGGCGATGAAAAATCGCAAGCTTTTCCTGGTGTATCTCGATGCGCTTGCAGCGCAGAAAAAATGGAAGGACGTGGAAAGCGCGGTCTCGGCTCCGGGGAGTCCGTTGGAGAAATCCGTGATTCAAATATTCAGGGCGCGCTGCGCCCAGGAGCTTGGGGAGAACGAGCGTGCGGCAGATCATTGGCGTGCGGCGCAATCCGCCACCCTTGGCGAGCCGGAGCAAGCGATGTATGTGGCCCGCTACGCCCGCCAATTTGGGCGCAATTCGCAGGCCGAGTCCATCTATCGCACCCTCACGCTCAACGGATCCACGGCGCGCGCGGCTTATGTGGAGCTGCTTGGATTGGCCGCAGGGCAGGGAACCAGGGCGGTTCGCACATTGCTCAAAGAAATGCTGACGCGTTGGCCGAAAGATGATCCCGTTCAAAACGACTACGCCTACTGCTGTTTGTTATTGGGCGAGGAAATCGGAAAATCTCGGGAGATCGCATTGGAATTGGTCAAAAATACGCCGGGGATGATCGCATACCGAACCACACTCGCCCTTGCCTGGTTGCGGTCCGGCAAGCCGGAGGAGGCTTTGGCTGTTTATCGCGGCTTGAATGTGGAATGGACGTCCGCTCCCTCCTCATTCCGGGCGATTGCCGCTGCGGTATTTTGGGCGAACGGGCTAAAGGCGGATGCACGCAAGATGGTGGGGACGATTCATCTGGACGACTTGAGAGAGGAAGAACAAGCACTGGTGAGGTTTCCCAATGACTGAGGTATCGGCGACGGCCAGAGGCTTCAGCCGGGTCACCGCCCGCGCCGGTAAAAACCCTGACTGGCTGGCCTGGGGAGTGCTTGCCGGTCTGTGGATTTTATTGGTGGATCAACTCTGGCTGGAATGGGCCACCAACGCCGATTACAGCTACGGATTTGTCGTTCCGCTGTTGGCCCTCTATCTTTTTTCTCTCCGCTGGCAATCCTGGCAGCCCGCAGCGTCCCCGAGCGTTGCTCCCTTGCCGCGCGGAGGGTGGTTTTTCCTGGGGTTCCTGGCCATCTGCCTTTTTCCGGTACGCTTGGTGCAGGTGGCCCAACCAGAGTGGCGTTTTGTAAGCTGGGCGATGGCCGTCATCGTCGTCGGAATCACCCTCGGGCTGCTCTGGCATCGTGGCGGAAAGCACTGGGCGCTGCACTTTGCATTCCCCGTTGCGTTTGTGTTCACTGCCGTCCCGTGGCCCACCCTGATCGAAGTTCCGCTCACGCAATCTTTGATGCGGGCGGACACCGCTTTCGGAGTCTTCCTGTTCAACTGGGCGGGCATCCCCGCGCTTCAACTGGGCAACCTCATGCAGGTGGGGCGCGAAACCGTGGGCGTAAGCGAGGCCTGTAGCGGCATTCGCTCCCTCCAGGTCACGTGGATGAGCGCGTGGTTCCTCGGCGAACTCCATCGCTTTCGTTTTTCCCGCCGCCTTCTGCTCGTGGGCTGCGGCATCGCCATCGCTTTGCTTTGCAACCTCGGGCGCACCTGCCTGCTGGCTTGGATCAGTTTCAGCCAGGGGGCTGCAAGCATGGAAAAATGGCACGATTCAGTCGGGCTTGCAGTTTTGGCTCTCTCGCTGGGCTCCCTCTGGGCGCTCTCCACAGCGCTCTCTCCTGCACGTATTGGAGAGGCCGATACGAACCCGGCCACCGCGGCCAACCGGGTTGCACTCCGCCCCTGGCCGCGGCAGTTTTTAATCGCTCTGGCTTGTTGGTTTCTTTGCGTCCTGTTGGGCGCTGAAACCTGGTTCCGCTGCCATGAGATCCGGCGGCCCGCCTCGCGTCACTGGGGCGTGGATTGGCCCGCAACTGCTCAGGGATTTAAGGAGATCGAAATTCCCTCCCGCACTCGTTCAATGTTGAAATACACCGAAGGCCGCAATGCCTCCTGGGCAGGGGACAATGGGGGGATTTGGACAGTGTTTCATTTTCGTTGGGCTCCGGGGCGCACCTCGGCGGCGCTTGCCCAGGGCCATAAGCCCGAAATCTGCCTCCCTTCCATCGGCTGCCTGTTGCAACGCGAGGAGGGAACGGAGATATACACCGCGCAAAGCTTTGCCCTGCCGTTCCGCCATTTGCTTTTCGATCATGGCGGCCACCCGCTGCACGTCTGGTGGTGTTTGTGGGATGATGCCCATGAAGAAGGCAAAAAGCTCGATGCGGATACCTCCCGCTACCGGAAGATACTCAGAGCAGTTCTGCACGGGGAAAGAAACCTCGGCCAACAGGTGCTCGAAATTGCCCTGAGCGGCGCGGATAATTCCGAATCTGCCCGCGCAGAAGTGCAACGCATGTTGTCCCGGCTCATCATTCTGCGGCAGGAATCCAACAACGGCGCGGAGTCGATGCGCGGGAAATAAAGCCCACATGCGACCCGTGGCCGTTTGCAGGCCGCTCCACGCCCGAGGCGGCTGCCGCAGTGCGGGAGTCTCAATGGGATCCTCAGTTGTCATGATGCCGTTCTCGGCTGTCTCAAAACCAGAAAGAACCGACCCAAGCTTTTCGCGGGCCACAAAAAAGGGATTCCGGCGAACCGGAATCCCTTACATTTTTTTGCGGGTAGCTCGTGGCTATTCCGCGGCTTCGGCCTTCACTTCAGCCGCGGGAGCGGCTTCAACAACGGGAGCCTGATCGACCCACTCGATGAACGCCATCGGCGCGGAATCGCTGTGGCGCGGCCCGGTCTTGATGATCCGGGTGTAACCTCCGTTGCGGGCGGAAGAACGCGGGGCAACCTCTGCGAAGAGTTTGCCCACAGCGGCTTCGTTGTGGTGCAGGTAGGCCAGCGCGATGCGGCGGGCGTGCAAGGTTCCCTTCTTGGCGATGGTCACAAGCTTTTCGGCGAGCGGCCGGACAGCTTTGGCTTTTGCCAGGGTGGTGGTGATTCGGGTGTGTTCGATCAAACTGCAAACCTGGTTGGCCAGGAGTGCGTCCCGATGCGAAGCGGTCCGCCCGAGTTTGACGGTCTTTTTCTGATGGCGCATGTCGTGATTACCTTTGGAGTTAGCGGGCGTAGGCTTCGCCGGTGGGAGCTTCGATCAGGGTGGTGTCGAATTTCATCCCGAGGCTGAGGCCGAGTTGGGTGAGTTTTTCTTTGATCTCGTTGAGCGATTTCTTGCCGAAGTTGCGGTACTTGAGCATCTCCGCTTCCGTCTTCTGCGCGAGCTGGCCGACGGTGGTGATGTTGGCGTTGTTCAAGCAGTTGGCAGCGCGCACGGAGAGTTCGATCTCGTTGACGCTCATGTTGAGGAGCTTCTTGAGAGCGGCGTTCTCCTGGCTGACTTCCTTCGGCGTCTCGTCAAACTCCACGGCGTTCTCGTCGTAGTTGACGAACGGATCGAGGTGGTGACGCATGATCGCGGAAGCGTGGAGGAGCGCGTCCTCGGGGGCGATGCGGCCGTCGGTCCAGATTTCCAGCACGAGCTTGTCATAGTCCGTGCGCTGTCCCACGCGCGTGGCTTCCACGGCATACTTGACGCGGGTGACGGGCGAGAAGATCGAGTCAATCGGAATCACGCCGATGGGCATGTCGAGATATTTGTTCTCGTCGCCGGTGGCGAAACCGCGGCCGACTTTAATTTCGAGCTCGGCGTCAAATTTCTGCTTCTTATCGAGCGTGCAGATGACGAGATCCTTGTTGAGCACCTCAATGCCCGTAGTCTCCTGGATGTCCCCGGCCGTCACGGCGCCTTCTTTGTTGACAGTCAGCGAAAGGCGGCGCGTTTCGTGATCGGCGCATTTGAACTTCACCTTCTTGAGGTTGAGCACGATGTCCGTGCAATCCTCCACCACACCGGGAAGGGTGGCAAATTCATGTTGCGCGCCTTGGATGCGCACGGTGGTGATGGCGGCGCCTTCCAACGAGGAAAGCAGCACGCGGCGCAGGGAGTTGCCCACCGTGTGGCCATAACCGGCTTCAAAAGGCTCGGCGATAAACCGTGCGTAAGTTTCTGTGGCTGTGCTCTCGTCTTTGACGAGAGTTTTGGGCATTTCAAAACGACCTAAACGAACTGGCATAATAAGGATACAGGAGCAGAGAAAGGAGGAAGCCCCCCGGGATTCTGGTTTGAAAATTTCTCTGCTTTACTGATGTTTTCTCGGTGTCGCCGGGTTACCCTTGGCGCGTGCGGCCTGCCACCTAACGGTGCGGCCCAAGGACCAACGGCGACGTTCTTTCTGCGCTTGGGAGGGTGGAACAAATAGCAAACCGGGCCGTTTGTCCAGTCAAAACACCAGAAAACCTTCGCAAACCGGGCCGTTTTACTGTCCCCAAGCCCCCACAATATCCACCGGCGTCCCCACTTTTACCCAATTATAGAACGGCTCGGCGGAATCCATCGGCACTCGGATGCAACCGTGCGAGGCAGGATGCTCCGGCACTGACTTGAACCCGTGAATGAAATAATTACCGGCGATCTGCACACTATACGGCATCGGCACATTCCCGTAGAGCTTGGAACGGTGCATCAACTGTTTGGATTCGGCCTTGAAATGCCCGTTCGGAGTCTCTTTGCCCTGTTTTCCGGTGCTGATTCGGCTTTCCATCACCAGTTGATTTCCTTGATACGCGAGAAGCATTTGCTTGGACTTATCGATCACCACATGCTGCGCTCCCCCTTGTTTCGAATGCCAAAACTGAGCCCCGGCCTTTGGGACGCACAGCGCCGCCATCAGGATTGCCCCCACGAAAACCGCCGTTTTCAGCCCCCTCGTCATGATCTTTCTCTGCCTCCTTTGGAAATGGGTGGGGGGAACAAATTGCCGATCCCCTCAACTCTGATTACGCAAACAGGCGGGCGCTTGTCCGCATTGGGGAAACCGGGCGATCTATTTTTGGTAAAAAACATTGCAACTTCGGCCGTCCTCCGTCATTTTTTCACCCCCTCAAGGCAAACGGCGGGATAGCCAAGTGGTAAGGCAGAGGTCTGCAAAACCTCTATTCGCGGGTTCGATTCCCGCTCCCGCCTCTCCCTATTCATCTTTTATGGCGTGGCTGTTTGATGGCGGGGTCATCCTCGCATACTTCCTTCTCGTGATCGGCATCGGCTTGTACAAGGGCCGGGGCGATAAAACCATGGAAGGGTTTGCCATCGGCAATCGGAGCATCCCGTGGTGGGCGGTGCTGGCCTCAATCCTTGCGGCGGAAATCAGCGCCGCGACTTTCCTGGGCGCACCCAATGAAGGCTACGCCCTGCGCAATTACACCTACGCACAACTGGCCATCGGCACGGTGCTGGCGCGGGTGATCGTCGCGTTTATTTTCATCAAGCCGTATTACGATTACCGCGTGGTCTCGATTTACGAGTTCCTGCGGGTCCGCTTCGGCGAACGAACCAAAAATGGGGCGTCCGCCGTGTTCCTGGTCACCCGCGCGCTCGCCAGTGGCACCCGGCTCTACGTGGCGGCGGTGGTGCTGGTGCTTGGCTATGAGATGGTCAGCGGCGTGGCGCTTGCCCCGTTGCAACAAGTCTGGATTTACATCGGCTCGCTCATTTTCCTGACCGGCGCCACCGCGATCTACACCGCCCTGGGCGGCATCAAGGCCGTCGTCTGGACGGATGTCATCCAGGCGAGCGTCATGTTCGGCTCGCTCGGGTTCGCCATCTGGTCGCTGCTCCACGCGATTCCCGGCGGCTGGCAGGGGGCGCTGGGAACCCTGCACGGGCCCAAAGACCTGACTTTTCTCGATTACGGCACGCAGCCCGGCGCGTCGTTCCTGGGCAATGTCCGCGCGGTGCTGGGGACCGAATACACGATCTGGGCGGCGATTTTCGGCTCCACTTTTTTGACCATGGCCACGCACGGCACCGATCAGGATATGGTGCAGCGGATGTTGACGGCCAAAAATGCCACCAAGAGCCGCCTCGCGCTGATCCTCTCGGGCTTGGCCGATCTGCCCATCGTGCTTTGTTTTCTAACCATCGGGATCCTGCTCTGGGCGCATTACCAGGAGCCCGGAAAACCGCATCCGTTCGCGTTTTACATTTTGCACGAAATGCCGCCCGGGGTGCGCGGCCTCATGATCGCCGGGGTTTTTGCCACCGCCATGGGCTCGCTTTCCACCGCCCTCAACGCCCTAGCCACCAGCTTCACCGAAGACTGGTATATTCCCTACATTCACCCGGAGGCAACGCCCCGGCATGTGGTGACGGCGGCGCGCAAAAGCACCGTGGTGTTTTCGGTCATCCTGATTTTGATCGGCTCGGCCACAGCTTACGCCGCCATCGTGCTGCACTCCCGGGTGATCCCGATTGTGCTCGGGATTTTTGGCTACACCTACGGCTCGATGTTGGGGGTTTTCCTGGTCGGCATGCTCACCAAAACGCGCGGCAGCGAGCGCGGCAATCTTCTGGCCATGGCCAGCGGATTCCTCGCCGTGGCGCTCCTGAGCGGGCTCCACAACGACCTCTGGCAACTGCTCCACCCCGCCACGCCGCACGCGGTGCTGTGGCAGGCGTCCTGGCTGCCCACCATCGAGTTCCCGTGGCGGATCACCGCCGGGACGCTCGTCACGGCGGCCATCGCCCTGTGCTTCCGCACCCCACCCGAGCGGGTGCGGGCCGTGCTCGACCACCTTGCGACGCGGAAGGCTTAAGAAAAAGAAGCCAATCATCAGGAACTCAGGAAATTCTCATTAACACCGGGCTTTAGCCCGGTGTGAGGACAACCAGAGAGCTCAGCCGTTTTAACGGCTTCCGATGATCTAAAGAGAAGCCGTTGAAACGGCTCTTTGCCCCGCGAGAATTCGCACCGGGATGAAGCCCGGTGTTAATGAGAGGGGACAAACGGCTTGAGCGGCACAGCCTGTCTCTTCTTTCTTCAATATCGCTGCCGTCCCTCGACCTTTTTTCCCGATCTCCCCTTTCCTGGTTTCCTGGATTATCCCCTCGCAAAGCTCGGGGCTCCGCAAATAGGCTGCGCTACGCTCCGCTCTCACGAAACCGCTATCGCGGTAAGGCGGTCCTGATTTTCTTTTGCCCTTTTCCTGAGTTCCTGACTTGAAAATAGCGTGATTCAAAGCGGTGCAAACTTGGCATATTGCATTCAGCGCCAACTGCCCATTTTCATGCCGCGCGGTGCCCCGCTCGCGGGGCATGGGTACCTGAGTTATTTTATTCCTCCAGCGTGTCCACCTTTTCGGCGACATCAAAGTCGAGATCGGTCAATCCCCCTTCGCTGTGGGTGGAAAGCACGAGCCGCACTTTGTTGTACCGGATGTCGATGTCCGGGTGGTGTTCCTCCTCGTCGGCGATTTCCGCCACGGCGTTGACGAAATCCACCGCCTGGTTGAAATCGTCGAACTCGAACGTGCGTTCGATTGATTTTTTGTTCGTCTCCCATTCCGGGATCCGCTTCATGAGTTCCTTCAGGTTCGATTGCGCAATTAAAGCAGCCATATTCCTTGATGATTGTTTTGAACTCCCAACGCGTGGCGACGTGCCACGCTTGCAAAGGTGACATCGCCCTTGAATGGCGCGGCGCGCGGGTGTAAAACCATCAAACATGGGAACCCTCCACAGCAGCATTGTCGAAACCGTAGGTGATACACCGCTCGTGCGACTCAACCGCATCAGCGCAGGTCTCGAAGCCACCATCGCCGTCAAATGCGAATACTTCAACCCGCTCGGCAGCGTCAAAGACCGGATCGGTCGCGCCATGATCGAGGCGGCGGAACGCGAAGGGCGGATCGGCCCCGACACCCTCATCGTCGAGCCCACCAGCGGCAACACCGGCATCGCGCTGGCGTTTGTCGCTGCGGCGCGCGGCTACAAGCTGGTGCTCACCATGCCCGAAACGATGTCCGTGGAACGCCGCACGCTGCTTGCGATGCTCGGCGCAAAGCTGGTGCTCACCCCCGGCGCGGAAGGCATGAAGGGGGCAATCGCCCGCGCCGAGCAGATCGTCAAAACCACGCCCGGCGCGTGGATGCCCGGCCAGTTTGACAATCCGGCCAACCCCGAAATTCACCGCCGGACCACCGCCGAGGAAATCTGGAAACAAACGGATGGCGCCGTGGATCTTTTTGTGGCGGCAGTCGGCACGGGCGGCACGCTCACCGGCGTGGCCGAGGTGATCAAGGCGCGCAAGCCGGGCTTCAAAGCCGTGGCGGTCGAGCCGAAGGACTCCCCGGTGATCACGCAGACTTTGCGCGGGGAACCCCTCAAGCCCGGTCCCCACAAAATCCAAGGGGCGGGAGCGGGCTTCATTCCCGCCAACCTGCATCTCGACATCGTGGACGAAGTGGTCACAGTCACCAACGAAGACGCCTTTGCAATGGCTCGCCGTCTCGCCAAGGAAGAGGGGCTGCTCGTCGGGATCAGCACCGGCGCGAACGTCTGGGCGGCTCTGGAACTGGCCAAGCGGCCCGAAAACAAAGGCAAACTCATTGTCACCGTGGCTTGCTCCACGGGCGAACGTTATCTCTCCACGCCGTTGGCGGCTGAAGCCATCGCTCAAGCCGGTGGCCAATAATTAACAACGAACTCTCTTGATTTTTCGGAGGATGGAGACGATCCATTTCTCCGCTTCTCCGTCTCGAATTCTTCATCATGCGATTTGCAGCAGGTCAACGTTGGATCAGCGAACCGGAACCCGAACTCGGCTTGGGCATTGTGCTCGATGTCGAGCCGGGCCGGGTCAAAATGTTTTTCCCGGCGAGCAACGCCATGCGCCTTTATGCCGAGGCGGCGGCTCCTTTGCGCCGGGTGCGCTTCAAGGTCGGCGACAAAGTGCACTCCCACGAAGGGGAGAACTTTGCGGTCGCCATCGTCAGCGAACGCTCCGACGGCGTGATCACCTACGGTGGCCCGAAAGGGGAGCGGCTCATCGAGACACAATTAAGCGACATCCTGACCTGGGACAAGCCGGGCGACCGCATCGCCGGCGGGCAGGTGGATGAAAGCGCCGCGTTTGCGCTGCGCCTCGAAGCGTTGCAACGCCAGCACCGGATGCTCCAGTCGCCTGTGTACGGATTTTGCGGAGCGCGCATCGATTTGATTCCCCATCAACTCGCCATCGCCCAGGAAGTCGCGGCCCGCCAGACTCCGCGCGTGCTGCTGGCCGATGAAGTGGGCCTCGGCAAAACGATCGAGGCGTGCTTGATCCTCCATCGGCTCCATCTCACCGGGAAAGCCGCGCGCATCCTGATCCTCGTGCCCGAGGCGCTCGTGCACCAATGGTTCGTGGAACTGTTTCGCCGGTTCAACCTGCGTTTTGCCATTTTCGAGGAAGGCCGCTGCGCCGCCATCGAGGAGAACAACTCCGGCACGAATCCCTTTTTGGACGATCAACTGGTCCTCGCCCCGCTTGGCTGGCTCGCCCACAACCAAGCGCGCCGTGCGCAAGCCGTCGCAGCCGGTTGGAACCTGCTGGTGGTCGATGAAGCGCATCACCTCGCGTGGCAACCCGACCTCCCCAGCCCGGAATACGCACTGGTGGAAGCCCTCGCTGCCGCCACGCCGGGCCTCCTGCTGCTTACGGCCACCCCGCAGCAACTCGGCCCCGAAGGGCATTTCGCCCGCCTGCGCCTGCTCGATCCCGACCGTTTTTCCAGCCTGGAGGCATTCCAGGCCGAGGCGAAGGAATACGCGCCCATCGCGCAGATCGCCGGAAAGCTCGCCGACAAGAAGAAACTCACCGCGAAGGAAACCGCGAAACTGGCCGCCATGCCGGGCCGCATCTGCCAGCACGCGCAGGCATTGCAGGAAGGCGACGAAGCCGCGCGCGACCGGCTCCTGGAGGAACTCCTCGACCAGCACGGCACTGGTCGGGTCATCTTCCGTAATACCCGCGCCGAACTCTCCGGCTTCCCCAAACGCACCGCAAAACTCGTCGCGTTGGAAGGCGATCCTGCCGCCGCACTCGCGGAGTTCCAGGGCAAGAACGTCGATCTCAAGGACGACCCGCGCATTGCGTGGCTGCTCGCGTTGCTCAAGAAACTCAAAGGGGCCAAGGCGCTCCTCATCTGCCGCACCCGCGAGAAGGCCGAGGCAGTCGAAGCTGCGTTGCGCGAAAGGGCAAACCTGCCCACCGCCCTTTTCCACGAGGGGCTTACCTTGCTCCAGCGCGACCGCAACGCCGCGTATTTCGCCGAGGAGGAAGGGGCGCAACTCTTGATTTGCTCCGAGATTGGCAGCGAAGGGCGCAACTTCCAGTTTGCCCATCACCTGGTGCTTTTCGACCTGCCCGAGAACCCCGAACTGCTCGAACAGCGCATCGGGCGGCTCGACCGCATCGGCCAGAGCGCCAATATCCAAATCCACGTTCCCTATGTGGAGGGCGGGCCGTACGCCGTGCTCGCGCGCTGGTTCCACGAAGGGCTCAACGCCTTTGAAGAAAGCCTGCATGGCGGCGCGGAACTCTACGAGCGCTTCTGCGCCCCGGTGCAAGCGCTGGCCATGGGGGACCCTGTGCCGCAGCCCAAGAAGCGCGGGAAGGCCGCGAAAGCGACCGCCCAATCCTCCGAGGGCCTTGATGCGCTTCTCGCCGAGACGCAAGCCGTCCGTGAAGAAGTGCGCACCCGGCTCGCCGCCGGGGAAGACCGTCTCCTGCAACTCCACAACCGCCGCACCGGCGCGGCAGCCACCATGGCCGACGCGATTCGCGCCGCCGACGCGGACACCACGCTGGACGAATTTTTGCTCATGGCATTCGACCGCTTCGGCGCAAACGTGGAAGACATCGCGCCGCGCACCTGGATCGTCACCCCCGGCCCCGAACTGGGGGAGGGGCTCCCCGGCATTCCAAAGGAAGGGATCACCCTCACTGCCGACCGCCAGCGCGCCTTGAGCCGCGAAGATGTTGCGTTCCTGACCTGGGATCACCCCGTCGTGCGGGGCGTATTTGAACTGATCCTGGGCACCACCAAGGGGAATGCCGCCGTGGCCGTCACGGAAGTTCCAGGGGCGGACGGCGTTTTCATTGAAGCGGTCCACGTGCTCGAAGTCGTGGCTCCCTCCGAACTGCACGCCGACCGTTTCCTGCCCGCCACGCCGGTGTGCGTGGTGGTGGACAACAAACTCGCGGAACCGGCGCAACCGCTCGGGCCGCTGCTGGAAGGGCCGCTGAGCAAAATCCTCGGCAAGACGGAGCTTTGTTACAAACTCATGCCCAAGATGATCGAGCATGCCGCAAACCTCACCCAGCAGCGCGCGATGAAAATCGTGGCCGCCAGCCTTTCTGCCATGGAGGAGAGGGTGGGAGGGGAAGTGGCGCGCCTGCGCGATTTGCAAGCGGTCAACCCGAACGTGCGCGACAAGGAGATCGAAGCCGCCCAATCCCACTACTACGACCTGCGAGACCACCTCGCCGACGCCCGTCTGCGGCTGGACTCCGTGCGGATCATCTTCCGCTCCATGAAGTAGGGCGGTTTTCACGAAGTGGGAATATCCTGACTGTGTCTATTTTTCCGTTCAATTTACACCTTGTCTTTCATGCCGGATTTAGAAAAGAGTGATTCAGTGTACAACAGTCTTCCAATAACTGAGTCAGACGCTCTCACTGAGAGTAACCATGCCGTCTCATGGATCACACGCCAAGAGTTGGGGATTTTGTTGGCAATGCTGATGATTTATGCGGTGATTTCGCTTTCAGTCTGGTCGTCTTATGACACGTACTTCGACGCTGCTGGCTATATCGACCCGGCAGCCAGCTATGTCATGGGTCAGGGTTTTACCTCTGGTTGCTGGTATGCGCAAAGCCATGATGAGTTTTGGGCGGGAAATGTTCCCCTCTATCAGTTTTTATTAATTCCATGGTTTAAATGCTTTGGGATCAGCCCAATGTCGGCAATGGCGTTGAACCTTCTCTGTATAGACTTGGCGATGGGATTGCTTTGGTTGGGAATGCTGCGAAGCCGATTGGTTTTAACGCCGGGTTGGCGCCTCGGTGCAGTCGGTTTCTTTTTGGTTTCGGATAGTTCCTTTTCCCTTGCCATGACAGGCCGCCCTGAACCCGTCTGCATTTTGATAGCATGCGCTGCCTGGCTGAGCCTGACTTTTGAACATCGCGCTGCCCGCTGGGGGAGTTTGATCGCATGCGGATTAGCAACTCCTTGGGCTGGATTGCAACTGGCGGTTTGCCTTGCATTTGCTGGCGTCGGAGCCATTCTTTTTTACCATACTCGGTATTGGAGGGAAGTGCTTGCGTTGGCTGTGGGCGGCATTCTTGGAGCAGCGTCTCTCTTGTTTTTTTACCGGCACATGGGCGTTCTGGACGCATTCCTACTAAATATAAGCCCCCATACCAGTGCCTCGGTTTTGCACAGTAAACTAACGGGCATGGAACATGTGCGGCAAGGGGCCTTTCGACTGGGTGGCTTTACAAGCCCAAGCTCAGCTTGGGCAGTTCTCCTTTCGCTCGGGGCGTGCCTTTTTGCTTTTTTGCATAAGCATCATCAACGATTGGCAGTCTTGAATCTTGGATTTATTGCAGGACTCCCGCTATTATTAATAACGCTTGGTGTTTTTCCTCACTATTATGGATGCTATTGGCTCTTGCCGATGACTGTCATTTTGTTTGCATTGCTTTCAGCGGGGGTGATGGGGACTGCATTAAGGACGACGATCATGGCCGTTCTCCTCTGGGTTTCAGTGCCGATGCCTGGAGCATATCTTTGGAGGACGCTCGTACAAGGATTGCCTGCGGCCTTGAGTGATCGCCACGAGCGTTTAACCTTGTTTTTGAAAAATGCCGTTCATTCGAACGATATGGCCTGGGTGGATTGCAGAATTTGGTTTGCGACAAAACCGCTTGTAAAAGGTTTATTCTCCACCAACTGGCTCAAACAAGCCACTTTTGGCAAAGATCGGGACGAAATGACGGTTGTCATCGCTGCTTCTGATACATCGGGTGGATTCGCTGCCTACTTGGAGTGTTTGCCCGGTAAGTGGCAATCCACTGGCGAATATCTGGAAGTTCCCAATTATTACCGGTTTTATCGCATTTTGAATACGCCGCCGCCCATCCATTATGAAGTTTTCCGCCGGATTGATCGCTCGTAGATTGAGCCTGCGGTAACCCCGGTTTTCCTAACTGCGCAGATTGCGCAACTGCCCGAAAAGTTCCAGTGCTTTTTCACCAAACTTGGCAAGGCGCACACTTGGTTCGCCTCCATACCGGTCGCGGAAACGGATTGGGATCGACTGATGCCGTATTTTTTTGTCCCATTTCAAAAGCACGGCCAATCCCACATTCGCTAACACAAAATCATCGGGAATTTTGGGCAGAATCGGTTTGAGGCTTTCGGTGCTCATGAGTCGATACGGGACATTGGCATCGACGCACCATACCCCCATCGTGAACAGGATGCTGAGCTTGAGAATGGCGCTGGCAAGGACCCGCCGGAAACCATCGTCGCGAACTTTCCGGTGCCCGTAGATGACATCGTGATTTTGATGAACACGCCAAAGACGGTAAAAATATTGCGGGTCACACTGTCCGTCGGAGTCGATTTGCATCACGTAGGGAATACCCCGCTCACATGCCGTGCGGTAGCCCTCCAAACAGGATTGTCCATGCCCTTTGTTGGGTCTGCTCACGATTTCCAAGCGGCTGCCAAGTTGTTTTTGCAACTGTTTAAGTTTCAGTAACGATTCATCCTTTGAGCCGTCGTCGATGGCCAGAAAAATAAAATGATCAGTCCAATTTTCGATCTCCTGAAACCATTCCATCACCACTTTTCGAATCGACGCCTGTTCGTTGAAGACGGGCATAACCACCATCAATTCACATCCGTCATTGATACTGGAACGGGCGGCGGGGGATTGGGCGGGCTCCTGCGCGATGGGAAGGGAAAGGGTCATTCTGTAGTTACAAGATGCAGCCGTTGGTGCAAAGCGTGGCGATCAGGATTACAAGCGCGTTATCTAATCTTCCTTTTCGTATTTGGAAAGCCTTTTGTTTTTTCCAATCAGGAATGGCATGAAGCTTCGGTTTTTTTCACCGCCCAGCGCAGTTTGGCCGGGGTGGAGCGGGGGTTTGCATGGCGTTCCTCGGGGCTGGGTCGTTGGACTTCACGTGCGATCTCCGCGTAAATCCCGTCGCGCAATCCGGCTTCAAACGCCTTTTTCACGCGGCGATCCTCCCCGGAATGGAACGCGAGCACCGCGACGCGCCCTCCCGTTCGCAGGCAGGCGGGCAGGTTGCGCAGAAAGGTTTCCAGCGCGGTGAACTCCTCGTTTACCGCAATCCGCAATGCCTGGAAAACCCTGCGAATACTCAAGGCGATCTGCTCTTCCTGCCGTTCGCCGAGCGCTTTGCGGATCGCCGCTGCTAGCGCCAGTGTCGTGGGGAACCGTTTGCCTGCCAGCGCGCGCGCCAGTGCCTCGGCATGCGGCTCATCGGCGTTCTCCGCGAGCAGCGCCGCCAATTCTCCCCCGCCGATTTTTTCCAGCAGCGCCGAAGCGGGCTGGCCGCGCAGGGGGTTCATTCGCATATCGAGCGCTCCCTCGGCTTTCACGGAAAATCCGCGCGCCGGGTCATCGAGCTGCATGGAAGAGACCCCGAGATCGGCCAGGATCAGATCGACCCCTCCCATCAACCCCTCGGCCGCAAGCACTTTGGGCAGCCCTGCAAAGTTGCTGCGGTGCGCTGCGAACGTCTCCGGCCCAAACCCGAGGGCGCGCAGCCGTGCTTCGGTGCGGGGGAGTTCCAGCGGGTCGGCATCCAGCCCGATGAGTCGGCCCCCGGGTTGAAGCCGCGCCAAAATCTCCCGCGCATGCCCGCCGTAGCCGAGCGTGCAATCCGCCGCGCATTCGCCCGGCTGCGGACGCAATACCTCCAGAATTTCACCCACCATGATCGGCCGATGCGATCCGGCGGGCGTCTTGCCCGAGGCGATCACCCGGGCAACGGTCTCCGGGTATTTTTCCGGGGTGCGTTCCTTGTATTTCTCCTCGAAGCGGCGCGGATTTTTGCCCGAATATCGGGGCCGCCGCTTGTGAGGGGGCGGGAGCGGCGCGGAATCCGGCTCTGGGGTGCTGTCCATCATTAGAAATGAGAATAAAAGAAAAGTTTTTTTAAAATGGGCTGGGCTATTCCGTAAAAACGGGATAATTGAATCTATGAGCGATTCCTTACTCGATCCTTTGGCGGGATGTCGAGCCTACCTCGAGGCCCATCGTCGCCATCATGCGCAGGAGCAGCGAAAAACGTTCCCCGTTATCACGATCTCACGGGAAGCCGGAGCCGGAGCCGTCAGCATCGCGGAACGTGCGGCACAGTTGTTAAACCACGGCGGCGCACAAGGCCCGGCGTGGACGGTGTTTGATAAAAATCTGGTCGAAAGAGTGGTCGAAGACCACCAGTTCCCCGAACATCTCAAACGGTTTTTGCCCGAAGACGTGCTCACCGGGATATCCAGTGCCGTGGAAGAGATCCTCGGGCTGCACCCCTCTCCATGGACACTGGCGGCGCACACCACCGAGACGATTTTGCGGCTGGCGCATCTTGGCAACGTTATCCTCGTCGGGCGCGGCTCAAATTTTATTACCGCAAACATCAAACCGGCCTTGCACGTCCGGTTGGTCGCCCCCTGGGAAGAACGCGTGGCCCACATCGCCGAATTCTACCATTTGACTCAGGATGAAGCGGTGAGCTACACCAAAAAAGCGGACCAGGGCCGGAGTCGGTATGTGAAGCGTTACTTCCGAGCCGACATCAATGCCCCGTTGCATTATACGCTCACGATCAACACCGGCAGGATGGATTACGCCGTCGCAGCGCACCTCATCGCCGAGGCCGTCCGGCAGTTCGCGTAAAAAGTCTCACACCATTTCTTCAAAATACTACCTTTGGCGCTTTTTTTTCAGCGCCGAAGGCGCGGCCCCATACCAGCCTTGGGCAACGCCCAAGGATTTACAGAAAACAACACCCAGGGCTGAAAGCCCGCACCATCACAAAAAGGTGTGCTATGGTGCGGGCCTTCAGCCCTGCCTGAATCCTCTCCTACAACCCAGCCCTTCGGGCTTGGCTGGTATGTTCTCGCGCCTTTGGCGCTCAAGAGTCCAATAATTCGTGAAATTTTGTATTACAGAATATTCCTTCTGCGCCTTTTTGCGTTCCCTTTGCGCTTCTTGCGGTAAAATTCCGTCTCTAATATTCCACCCTCAGCACCCGGTTTTCCAAATGGAACACGCGCCCGATCTCCGCCTGCGCCCAATCGAGATGGGTTGTGGTGATGATTTGCTGCGCGCCCGCAGGAAGATGCGTGAGCAAGGCATTGCGGCGGGCCGGGTCGAGTTCGCCGAAAATATCGTCCAGCAACAGCAACGGAAGCGCCTCGCGCCGTTCCGCGATGAGCCGGGCTTGGGCCAGGCGGAGCGCCAGCGCGAGAGTCCTTTGCTGGCCCTCGCTGGCGAGTTCCGAGCCGTGGCCGTTGATTTCCAATACCAACTCGTCCCGGTGCGGACCCACCGTGGTTTGCCTCAGGCGCAGATCCTCCTCGCGGCTTGCGGTCAGTCGCGCCGCGAAATCTTCATTTCCGATGCCCGGTTCATAGCGCATTGCCAGCAGCTCCCCCGCCCTGCCGCCGATGGCCCGCTGGGCCTCGACCGCAAGCGGCTCCAGCGCCGCAACCAGACGGCTGCGGGCCTGCGCCAATGCCATGCCTGCGGTCACGAGCGGCTCGTCAAACGCGGCCACTTCGCGCCAGCGCACGGCGGGCGTCTTGAGCAGACGGTTGCGCGAGCGCAGCGCTTTTTCGTAGTTGCGCAAATGCCGCCGGTACCCGGGATCGATCTGCGCCGCGACGAAATCCAGGTAGCGCCGCCGCTCGTCAGCGGGACCGCGCACAAGGGCGATGTCGGCATTGGAAAACCAGACCGCGCGCCCGATGTGCAGATACTCCGCCGCGCTCCGCTGCTCCACGGAATCGAGCGCCAGTTTTTTGCGTCGGGGGGAGTAGTAAAATTGCAGGTGGTTCCCGGAATAAAAGCCGTCCACCACAAATCCCGCTGCCCCGATGCGCACCAGCGGCCCGAGGGTCGCCGCGCGGGGCGATTGCAACCGCAGCAGAACGCACGCGGCCTCGAGCAGCGAGGTCTTGCCTTGTGCGTTCGGGCCCACAATCACATTGGCTCCCGGAGCAAACTCTGTCTCCAGCGTGGCGAAGCAGCGGAAATCGCGAAGTTTGAGGGTGGTGAGCACGGGAAGAGAGTTTACGCAGAATCTGCGCTTCGCTGCAAACTCATCGGGAGCCTGGCTTGGTTTCTCGGAATAGGTCTTATAAGACCTATAGGACCTATAAAATTCCGCCTATGCCACGGCCCCGGCGGAGTTCGCAAGGTCGGCTTCTTCGTGCGAGAGGAAGACTTTGAAGCGGTTCTTGTCGATGGCTTTCATATAGGCCTCATGCGGCGAGACGATGCCCTGCTGCATGACGCTCCAGATGGCGTCGTCCATAAACTGCATTCCCTGGCCTTTGCCCCCGACGATAACGTCTTGCAATTTTTGCGTGGCCCCTTCGCGGATGATCGCCGAGACAGCGGAGTTGCCGACGAGGATTTCGTTGACCGCGATGCGCCCCGGTTTGTCGCACCGCTTGAGGAGCAACTGGGCCACCACCCCGCGCAACGAGGCAGCAAGCATCGTGCGGACCTGCGATTGCTGGTCGGACGGGAACACGTCAATCAAGCGATCCACGGTCTTGCGCGCGTTGTTGGTGTGCAACGTTCCGAAAACGAGCAAGCCCGTTTCGGCGGCGGTGAGCGCGAGGGAGATGGTTTCCAAATCGCGCATTTCGCCGACGAGCACGATGTCCGCATCCTCACGCAATGCAGCTTTGAGGCCAATGGGGAAGTTCGGGGCGTGGTCGGGCACTTCGCGCTGGGTGATGATGCTCTTCTTGTTGTTGTGCACGAACTCGATCGGCTCCTCGATGGTGACGATATGCCGGGAGTAGTTGACGTTGATGAAATCCATCATCCCCGCCAGCGTTGTGCTCTTGCCTGAACCGGTGGGTCCTGTGACCAGGACAAGCCCGCCGCGCATCTTGCAAAACTCCTTCACCACCGTCGGGATTCCGAGTTGTTCAAGCGTCAGGATTTTCGTCGGAATGAGACGAAACACCGCGCCATAGCCGTTGGTCTGCTTGAGGAAATTGCAGCGGAACCGGGAGGTCTCGTCCATTTCATACGCGAAATCGAGATCGCCACACGCTTCAAAGCGCGCCCAGCGCTCGGGGCCGGAAATTTCGCTCATCATGAAAGCGCACTCATCATGGGTGAGGACTTCCTCCCGGATGGGAACGATATCGCCGTGACGGCGGATTTTCGGCGGCTGGCCCTGGCCGAGGTGAAGATCCGATGCGCCAGCTTCGATGAGAACTTTGAAAAATTGGTCGATGTATGCCATCTGGGGTTCAGGAGTGAAAAAAATCAGTGCGAGAAGTGCTGCCGCATGAGCTGCTTTTGTTCGGCGCGAGCGTAGGCTTCCTCCTGGGAGATAATCCCCTTGTCGTAGAGGGCCATCAGGGAGTCGTCCATGAGTTGCATGCCCAGTTTGCGCCCGGTCTGCATGATGCCCGGCAGCATGAAAGTCTTGCCATCGCGGATCGTGGCGGCGACAGCCGGAGTGTTGACGAGGATTTCCAAAGCGAGCGCGCGTCCTTTGCCGTCCATGCGCGGAATGAGTTGCTGGCTGATGACGCCCCGCAGCGATTCGCTGACCATGACGCGGATTTGCTCGCGCTGGTCGGTGGGGAAAACGTCGAGCACGCGGTCGAGCGTGCGGGCAGCGTTGCCGGTGTGCAGTGTTCCGAGCACCAAGTGACCGGTTTCCGCCGCGGTGATGGCGAGCTGAATGGTCTCCAAATCGCGCATTTCCCCGACCATGATCACATCCGGATCCTCACGCAACGAGCCGCGCAGTGCCGCCGCGAACGACTGGGTGTGCGTGTGCACTTCGCGCTGGGTGACATGGCAGCCCTTGGACGGCACGACATATTCAATCGGGTCTTCCAGCGTAATAATGTGATCGTGCCGGTTGTTGTTGATTTCATCCACCAGCGCCGCCAGCGTTGTGGATTTACCGCAACCGACGGAGCCGGTCACCAACACGAGTCCGTTGTGGTATTGGGTGAGAAGTTTGAGGGAATCGGGCAATCCGATTTCCGCCATGCTCCGCAGTTGCGTGCTAATGATGCGGAAGGTCATGTCGTAGCCGAGCCGGTGCCGGACCACGCTCGTACGGAAGCGCCCAAAGTGGGTCGAATACGCAAAATCCGCATCGCCACGCTCCGCGAGGTGTTTCTTTTGCTCTTCGCTCAAAAAGCCCATCGCGAGCCGCTCGGTGTCTGCCGCGCTGAGGGTGGGCGCTTTGAGCCAGATCGGCTCCAACTCCCCATTGCGCCGCCAGACAGGCCGGCTGTTGACGCCCAGGTGGACGTCCGATGCGCAGGATTGCTGGCCGACATAGAGATAATGATCGACGTGCTCCAGGGTTTGCATCTCCTCTTGGGAGTCAGAAGTGGAAATGGGGGTTTCAGACATTGGCAGGCAGGAAAAACGACACCAGAGTGTGCATGAAATCAATGCAAAACAAAGCCGGGATCAAAAAAACGGCGGAACCGGAAAATTCAGCGCAGCCATTTATGCCGTCCTTCGCCGCTGCGTGCCGCCATTTCATTGATTTTACGGGAGGCCAGCGCGGTAAGGAACGGTTTCAACAGGTTGGCCACAGTTGCGAGGAGTGACAGCCAGAATGCGGCGCGACCTTGCGTTTCCCTGGAATTGGAAATATGCAACGCTTTGACCAGCGGCTGCTTCTTTTTGCGCCCGGGGAGCCGGGAGAGAATCCACCCCGTCACTGCGGCTCCGGTGAACCACGCCGTCTTGCGGTGCACAATGGAATGCTTGATGCCAGCCACCAAGTTGAGGTCGCTGCGGGTGTCCAGGAGACTGCGCGTCAATTCCGCGCGCGACCATGCCAACTCGGAGACAAGCTCCGCTTTTCGATCCGCCTTGGTTACTTGTGACTGTTCAGCCATTCCTGATCCTTTCTGAATTCCTCAAGGGTTGCCGAAAAGACCGGCTTCTTCCACAAAACGAACACCATCCAGACGCAGCCCGCAATCCCGAGCAGATGAAGCACCCCCACGGCCAGAACCAGCCAACCCCAATACAGATGGGAAAAGGCGGCGATCAGCGCGAGGATGCCAATCCAAAGAAAAGCGTAGCCGAAAGCCAGAAAAAGAACGGCGAGAACCAGGCAGACCGCCACTTTGAGGTAAATCGCGGCAGCCTCCTTGCCCTCAATGCCGGCCAATTCCAGCCGAGCCCGGATATACCCTGTCAGCGAAGCGAGCAAGGCAAGCAAGTGCACCGACAAACCGGAAGCGGACCGCTCGTTGGGCGGCGATTTGGTACCCGTCATGGTATGAAATTCGTCCCAGGCCAGGGCCTAGCGGCGAAAGAGAAGGCCGAGAACAAACCCGACTCCCAGAGCGGTCAAAACGCCCTGAAGCGGTTTTTCGCGGACATACGCCTCGCCTTCTTCCTGAAGCGAACGCGCACGCACACGGGCCTGTTCATAGGTTTCCTGGGCTTTGGTGCGGTATTCCGCAGCTTTGGATTCCGCTGTCGTGCGGAATTCGGAGGCTTTGGATTCCGCGGCGGAACGGAGTTCAGCAGCTTTCTCCTCGGCAGCGGCGCGAAGTTCTTCGGCTGCTTGTTTGGCGTGGGCTTTGCCCGCTTCGAATTTGTTAGCGCTTTCCTGGTTCATAGCTTCAGTTTCGTTCATAAAAACTTTCCGATTTGTGCGATTAAATCGCATTTTTTCAGAATTGGCAAGGATCGACCTCACCCTGATTCGGGGCAAAGCCGAAATTTACGCGTTTTAATGCTTGGCACCGGTTCCAAAAAAGAATGGAACTCTTGCGATGTTTCACGTTGTCCTTATTGAGCCCGAAATCCCGCCCAACACCGGCAACATCGCCCGGCTCTGCCTTGCCACCGACGCGACCCTGCACCTGGTGCGGCCGCTCGGGTTTTCCATTGACGACAAGACGCTCAAACGCGCCGGGCTCGACTACTGGAAAGAGACGCGGGTGGAACTGTGGGATTCCTTTGCCCAACTTCAGGCAGCGCATCCGGAAGGGCGCTTCTGGTATTTGACCACGAAAAGCGAGCGCCCTTATTACGACGTAACAATGGCGACAGGCGATTTTCTGGTGTTTGGGCGGGAAACCAAAGGTCTTCCCGAGCCGCTCCTCGCGGCCCATCCCGAACGGTGCCTCACGATCCCCATGACAAGCAAGACCCGCAGCCTCAATCTCGCGACGGCGGTCGGCATCGTCCTCTTTGAGGGAATGCGGCAGGTGCGGTCAGATAAGGGCGGTGAATAAAGCCAACCTCGGGAACTGCCCCCGGAACTGCCCCCGGAATTGCCCCCTCTCATTAACACCGGGCTTCAGCCCGGTGCCATGCCGAACAAAAATGTGAGCCGTTTTAACGGCTTTTATCTATGAAAGGATATAAGGCAAGGGTAAGCCGTTGAAACGGCTCATCCCGTGTGGAGCCTTTCACCGGGCTGAAGCCCGGTGTTAATGAGAGCCAGAGAATCGGCGTGTATAGGAATCGGGCCATGGGATAGTATTCAGGCAATTTCCCATTAGCAATTCGCGCTTCTTCCCTCTACCCTTGCACCCACAACGCAATGACTGATTTTATTTTGCCCAGTTTGACTAAAAATGAAAACCATAGCGATTCCCGCGAGGTCCACTTGAGCGCGCGCGATTTGCGCCGATCCTTTAAAATCGGCCCGCGCCAGATCGACGTCCTCCGGGGCATTTCCCTGGATGTCCATCGGGGGGAATCGGTCTTTCTCGTAGGAGCGTCCGGTGCGGGCAAGACGACCCTGCTCTACACCCTCGCCGGGCTGGAACGGCCCGAGTCGGGCACGGTCACCTTTGAGGGCCGGGAACTCTACTCCGGCAGGGAGCGCGAGCAGGCACGCACCCGCAATGAGCGGATGGGTTTTGTCTTCCAAGGCTACTTTCTTTTGCCGGAATTGACGGCTCTGGAAAACGTGATGCTTCCGATGATGATCGACCGCCGGGCCTCGCGCGAAGCGGCAGCGTGCGCGCTGGAACGGGTCGGATTAAAGGATCGCCAGCACCATCTCCCGGCCGAAATGAGCGGCGGCGAACAGCAGCGTGTGGCGATCGCCCGGGCGATCATTAACGACCCGACTGTGATCTTCGCCGATGAGCCCACGGGCAATCTCGACTCGAAGACTGGAGAAACGATCGTGGATTTGCTGCTTGCGTTGGTCCGGGAAAACCAGAAAACATTGCTTGTTGTGACCCATGATGCCCGGTTGGCCGAACGCGGAGACCGCAAAGTGGAGATCGAGGACGGCCTTTTAAAGAGCGAGGCGTAGTCCGCGATTTCCCGCTGCGGACCAAGCGAGACGGTGCAAAAAAGGCCCGTGGGAGCAGCTTATTTTTCCGACTTATGAAGAAGATTTACATTGATGGGGCGTTTTATCCCGAGAACGAAGCAAAGATTTCCGTGTTCGACCATGGCCTGCTTTATGGGGACGGCATTTTCGAGGGAATCCGTTTCTACAACGGGCGCGTCTTCAAGCTCGAAGAACATATCGACCGGCTGTATGATTCCGCGCGGGCGATTGCGCTCACGATCCCGCTTTCCAAAGCGGCGATGACCGAAGCGACGCTGGAAAGCTGCCGCCAGAACGAGCTGCGCGACGGGTATATCCGGCTCGTGGTCACGCGCGGCGTGGGCGACCTGGGGCTTAACCCAAAGAACTGTCCACGCGCCACCGTCATCATCATCGCCGCCTCCATCAAGCTCTATCCCGAGGAACTCTACCGCAACGGCCTCAGCGTGGTTACCTGCGCGACGCGCCGCATGACGCCCGGGGCGCTCAGCCCGGCCATCAAGTCGCTCAATTACCTCAATAATATCCTGGCCAAGATCGAAGCCGGGGATGCGGGAGAAGGGCTCATGCTCAATGAGCAGGGTTACGTGGCCGAATGCACCGGCGACAACGTTTTTGTGCTCAAAAACGGGCGCCTTTTCACCCCCACCATCTCAGCCGGAGCCCTGCGCGGCATCACGCGCGGAGTCGTCTTGGACATCGCCGAAGAGTTCGGGATGCCGGTAAAAGAGGCCGACCTGACCCGCTACGATCTGTTCACAGCGGACGAATGTTTCCTCACCGGAACCGCTGCGGAAATCATCCCCGTCGTAAATCTGGATTCTCGCGCGATTGGAGAAGGCACCCCCGGTCCGCTCACTGCAAAATTTATCACCCGATTCCGGGAGTTGACACAAGCCACGGGTGCGTCGATCTATTGAGTAGGAACAATTTTAACGGAACCCAAAGCACATGGTATGCGACGTATGCAAAACGAATCCGGCGACGGTGTTCTTGACGCAAATTGTCGAAGGCAAAATGCAGAAGGTCAACTTGTGTGAATCTTGCTCAAAGGAAAAAGGCGTCACGGATCCCCTCTCCTTTGCCTTGGTGGATCTCCTGCCGGGGCTGGGCGCGGAAGAAGAAATGGAAAAAGGGGGAACGCTCCAGCGTTGCCCTGCCTGCGGTTTCACGCAGGCCGATTTCAAGAAAACAGGGCGGCTTGGCTGCCCGGTCTGTTACGATACTTTTGCGGAAGGTTTGGGCGGATTGCTCAAGGCCATGCATCGGCGCACCAGCCATAGCGGCAAAGTGCCGGCCCGTTTGAAGCGCAGCATCGAGATGGGCGTGCGCATGAACCAACTCAAGCGCGATCTGGACAAGGCTGTTTCCGAGGAAAACTACGAGACGGCGGCCCAGCTTCGCGATCAACTCCGGGAACTGGAACAAGCAAAGTGAAAATCGAGAGCCTTTTTTCGAGCGGTGGCGAGTGGGCTCGAAATGACGGGCCGCATCACCAAATCGTCATCTCCAGCCGGGTCCGGCTGGCGAGGAACCTGCGCGGCCATCCTTTCCCCGGCTGGGCAAAGAAAAATGACCGGCTCCAGATTTTGGAATTGATCAAGCCGCAGGTGGAATCGTTGCCGGAGATGGGGGACGCGCTTTCCTCCTATTTGCAGGAGCTCTCCGCGCTGGAAAAGCAGGTGCTTGTGGAACGCCACCTCATCAGCCGCGAGCACGCCGCCAAAGGGGCGGGCAGCGCCGTGGTGGTCAACAAAAAGCAGACCCTCAGCATCATGATCAACGAGGAGGACCATTTGCGAATGCAGGTGCTCCGGCCTGGCTTGCAGTTGCGCAACGCTTTTAAGGCCATCGACAAGGTGGACAGCACCCTCGAAGCCAAGCTCGATTACGCCTTTCACCCGCAACTCGGTTACCTGACCGCCTGCCCCACCAACGTCGGCACCGGGATGCGCGCCTCGGCGATGGTGCATCTTCCCGGCCTAGTCCTCAGCGAACAGATCAACCAGGTCATCCAGGCAATTAACAAAATCGGCCTGGCGGTGCGCGGGCTTTATGGAGAGGGAACCGAGGCGATGGGCAATCTTTTCCAGATCTCCAACCAGATCACCCTGGGCGAACCGGAAGACGATATCATTGCACAGTTGAACAAGGTCATCGAGAAGATCATCGAGAACGAGGAGAACGCGCGGCATATTCTGCTTCAGAAAAAACCGGGCACCCTGATGGACAACATCGGGCGCGGCTTTGGCATCCTTTTCCACGCGTATGCCATGACCTCCAAGGAGGCCCTCAACCTCCTCTCGTTCCTCAAACTGGGGGTGGACCTGAGCTTCTTCCCGCCCGAATGCCAGCAGGACATCGACGATCTTTTCATCGTCACCCAGCCCGCCCACTTGCAGAGCAATGCCACGCAACAAAAACTCAGCCCCGAGGAACGCGACGCGTTGCGCGCGCAGATTATCCGTGAGAAATTGAAACAATTTCCGAACCCGAACACGGGCAAGGTGGTCTTACCCAAGCCGCCCACCAACGAAACGCACCATGAATAATTTTACTCCACGCGCTCAACAAGTGCTCGCGCTCGCCCGCAAGGAAGCCGAGCGGTTTAACCATAATTATGTCGGCACCGAGCACCTTCTCCTGGGGCTCATTAAGCTCGGCCAGGGCGTGGCCGTGAACGTGCTGCAAAAGATGGGCCTCGAGCTGGAAACTGTCCGCGCGGAGGTTGAGAAGCAGGTCGGCGCCGGTCCCGAAGGGAAAATTGTGGGCAACATCCCATACACCCCGCGTGTCAAGAAAGTCCTCGCGCTGGCGGGAAAGGAAGCCAAATCGCTCAACCATTCCTACGTCGGCACCGAGCACATTCTGCTCGGGCTCCTGCGCGACGGCGAAGGGGTTGCAGCCGTAGTGCTCAAAAATCTCGAAGTGGATATAGAGAAAACCCGCAACGAAATTTTGAAGGAACTCGATCCGAATTTTACTCCGCCCGAAGGCGAAAGCGAAGAAGAGGGGCAACCCACGGCCAGCGCCGGGGGAACCGCCGAGCCGGGAGCCAAGAAGGGGGACGTCAAGACCCCCGCCCTGCGCGCGTTCGGACGCGACCTCACCGAAATGGCCCGCAAAGCGGAGTTGGACCCCGTCATCGGACGCCACAACGAAATTGAACGCGTCATCCAGATTCTCTGCCGTCGCACCAAGAACAACCCGGTGCTGCTTGGTGAAGCAGGCGTTGGCAAGACGGCCATCGTCGAAGGGCTTGCCCAGGAGATCGCCGCCGGAAGCGTGCCGGAGATTTTACGCGACAAGAAAGTCGTCACGCTCGACCTCGCCCTCATGGTCGCCGGAACCAAATACCGCGGCCAGTTTGAGGAGCGCATCAAGGCCGTGATGGATGAGATTCGCCGCAGCAAGAACATCCTGCTTTTCATTGACGAGTTGCACACCATCGTCGGCGCGGGTTCGGCGGAAGGGGCGATGGACGCTTCCAATATCATCAAACCGGCACTGAGCCGGGGCGAGTTGCAGTGCATCGGCGCCACCACGCTCAACGAATACCGCAAGCACATCGAAAAGGATGCCGCCCTGGAGCGCCGTTTCCAGACGGTCAAAGTCGAAGCGCCAAGCGTCGATGACACCATCGAAATTTTGAAAGGGTTGCGCCCCAAATATGAAGCGCACCACCGGGCAAAGATTACCGACGAAGCCCTGGAGCTTTGCGCCAAACTTTCCGACCGCTATATCACCGGGCGCTTTTTGCCGGACAAAGCCATCGATGTGATGGATGAAGCCGGAGCCCGCGCCCGCATTGCCGCGATGACCCGCCCGCCCGATGTGAAAACCATCGAAGGGGAAATCGACGAGATTCGCGGTCAGAAAGAAGCCGCCATCAAGGCACAGGATTTCGAGAAAGCTGCTGCGTTGCGCGACACCGAAAAACACGCGAAAGAACGGCTCGAACAAATCCTCACCGAATGGCGCGAACAGCGCGAAGAGAAGGAAGTAGTGGTGAGCGACGACGACATTCTCTCCGTCGTCTCCAAAACCACCGGCGTGCCGCTGCACCGCATGGAGCAGGCCGAAACCGCCAAGCTCCTCGCCATGGAAGAGGAACTCAAAAAGCGGGTCATCGGCCAGGACGAAGCCATCACGGCCATCTCCAAGGCGCTGCGCCGCTCGCGCGCGGATCTCAAGGACCCGCGCCGCCCCATCGGCTCGTTCATTTTCCTGGGCCCCACAGGCGTGGGAAAAACCTTCCTCACCGCCAGCCTCGCCGAGTTCATGTTCGGCGACCGCGACGCGTTGATCCAGATCGACATGTCCGAGTACATGGAGAAATTCACCGCCTCGCGGCTCATCGGGTCGCCTCCCGGCTACGTCGGCTACGAGGAAGGCGGCCAGCTCTCCGAAGCCGTCCGCCGCAGGCCGTATTCCGTGATCCTGTTTGACGAAGTCGAAAAGGCGCACCCGGATGTCATGCACCTCCTGCTGCAAATATTGGAGGAAGGCAAAGTCACCGACTCGCTTGGGCGCAAAATCGACTTCCGCAACACGATCATTATCATGACTTCCAATGCGGGGGCCGAGTTGATCAAGAAGCAGACGACGCTCGGATTCGGTGCCGTCAGTTCCGCCGAGGCCGCAGGCTACGAGGCGATGCGGGACAAGGTCATGGAAGAAGCCAAGCGCGTCTTCAAGCCGGAGTTCATCAACCGTCTCGACGACATCATCGTTTTCCACACGCTCACCAAGCCCGACCTGGTGCAGATCGTGGATCTCGAAGTCGCCAAGGTCGCCAAGCGGCTCAAGGCGAAGGAGATCGAATTGATCCTCGACGAAACAGGTCACGAATTCCTCATCGAAAAAGGGTACGACCCGGCCTACGGAGCGCGTCCGATGCGCCGCGCCGTGGAGCGTTTCCTCGAAGACCCACTCGCCGAGGAACTCCTGCGCGGCATCATCAAAGCCGGGGACATCGTCACCGTCAGCGCTGCCGGCAGCAAGCTCGTCTTCAATGCCCACGTCCCGGAGCAGACCGATCAAGGCAAGGAAGCCAAAGCCGGAAAATAATTAACCTTCGATTCTCTGCACGGTGGATCGGCCGCTCCGCGGGCGATTTTCCAAAACAGATCGAGCGCGGCAAGCCGTTTTTGTTGCTCGTTCCCAAACTCCATTTGGGAACGAGGGAAAATCTTGCGGGACACTGCGACCACAAACAAAAAACCTGTGGGGATCGGCGTGAGCCCATCCTTCCACAGGTTTGAAATTTTTCAGGGAGCCGTCGATTGCGACGGTCCCGGGGAACTGCCTTACCCGAGGCGGTAAACAATCCGCGCCTTGTCGAGATCGTACGGAGACATCTCGATTTTCACACGGTCCCCCATGGTCAGACGGATAAACCGCTTGCGCATCCGGCCCGAGATGTGGGCGAGGACTTGATGTTTGTTGGCCAGCTCCACACGGAACATGGTTCCGGCGAGCACGGCGATGATTTTACCGTCGGTTTCAATGGCAGTTTCAGCAGGCATGTAGATTTTGGTTGGTCAAACAACTAACGGCGCACCTTCATCTGGAGGTCGCTTCGGTTCGCGCAAAAACCGGGCAACCGGGGAAGCCAAAGGGCGGAATCCCCGTGAAGAGACTCCGCCCCGTGGAAAACAAAGCGTGAAAGCTTAGTAACGGCCACGTCCGCCGCCACCACCGCCGCCGCCGTAACCGCCACGGCCACCACCACCGCCGCCGCCGCCACCACTGCGGGGGCGTTCTTCACGAGGACGAGCCTCGTTGACGGTGAGCTTGCGTCCGGCAAATTCTTTGCCCTCGAGGGCGTCGATTGCGGCCTGGCCTTCAGCGGCGCTGCCCATGGTGACAAAGGCGAACCCGCGGGAACGGCCCGTGGCGCGATCGGTCACGAGACCGACTTCAGTCACTTTGCCGTATTGTTCGAACAGATCTTGCAGATCGTTCTCAATGGTGTCGAAGGAGAGATTTCCTACGTATAATTTCATATGATTTGAGTTTATTTACGAATGCCAGCTATCAGAGCCGTTCCCGAGAACCGGGTTTCAAATCACCATTGAGCACCATTTGAGGAACACCAACTTGCGATCTACCGCGCTACGAAACATTAACAATCGAAGTCCTCAACATGGGGCATCCCTGGGTTTATGCAAGACAAATTTTAACGAATCGCCTCTTTTCGGGCGTGATTCAAAGTGGGTGAGTAAAAGCGGCTCCGCGCCGG
>CAIYQA010000253.1 GCA_903928175.1 uncultured Spartobacteria bacterium
CCAGCCAAAGGGCGCCAAGCAGCGCCAGATCCTGCGCCAGCTCACCACACTGACTGACCTCGACGAAGCCCCCATTACGGCGAAAGCGCTGATTGATGCCGTGGTCGCGGATACCCCGTTGGATGCCAATTCGACAAAGCGCGATACCCGCCACCAGGTCGCCAGCAGGACGCTTGAGGATATGGTCGAAGCGGGGTTTATCGCTCGCGAAAATGGGTTTGTGAGGGCTGTATGAACGTGCAGAAAACAGCATGTAGCTCTGCAACAGATGCAACTTCGCGCAACAGTTGCAATTTAGTTGCCGCCGCAAAGCGTCGAGATGATGCAACAAATGCAACTCTCCCCTTTAGGGGAGTTGCATTGTTGCATTCGATGCCCGGTAATTTGTTGCAGATTGCAGGTGGTTTTGCCCTCGCGTGTGAAAAGCAGCTTGGGGGTGGCGGAAGGGCGGAAGGGCTGGCAAGGAGCCCCTGCTCCGTGCCTCCCCACAGGTCCGCGCGGTGCCCACCGGCCACCACAGCCCGGCACCGATGGCGACAGGATGGCGATACTTTCCAGAAAGCCCAACGGAATCAACGGCTTGCATCGCCCTATCAGGGCGGTACCCGCCCCCACAGGGCCCGGCCAATCGCGCCGCGCGGCAACTCGGGGCCCCCCTGGGGGAGGGACGGGAGCGCAAGCGCGCGCTCACCCCTTTCCGGAACTGCGCAATAAAATCAACAACTTGTAAAAAAATGCAGGTAAAAACATGCCAGTGAATGAGCAAATTTTGCTGAAAGAGATCAGCGAAGACCGCGCCCTTGGCGCTGCCGTGTGTTTTTCGCACAGGCATCCGCAGCAGTCTCCCGCCATGCACGTCGAGATCGTGGACCACTGGCGTGCGGAGGACGAGTTCGTCCTGATCGAGGCGTTTCGCCAGGGGGGCAAGACGACGCTGGCCGAGGAGTTCTTGACGCTCGAGGCGGAGTTTGGGAATTTCGGCTACGCCCTGGTGATCGGGGAGACCTACGCCAAAGCGATTCAGCGCCTGGACGCCATCAAGGCTGAGATTTCGGGCAATGCTGCGTTGGGTCGGTTGTTCGGGCGGGCGAAGGGTGTGACGTGGAACGAGAATTTGATCGAGTTGAAAAACGGGACGGTGTTGCAGGCGGCCGGGTGGGACCAGGAGTTGCGCGGGTTTTTGCACCGGGGCAAGCGGCCTGACCGGGCGTACCTGGACGACGTGGAGAACAAATCGATGGTTCGGGACACGCCGACGGTGGACGCGAACTGGCGGCGGTTTTGGACGGAGCTGGTGCCGGCGCTGGACAAGGATCGGCGGAAAATTCGGGTGACGGGCACGCCGCTTGCGGATGATTGCATGGTCAAGCGCATGAAGGCCGATCCGACGTTTGTGCACGCCAGCTACCCGATCTGCGATGGCGACATCGATGACCCGGCAACCCGCGCGACCTGGCCGGAGCGGTACCCGATGGAGTGGATCCGGGCGGAGCGGGACCGGTACGCGCGGGCTGGCACGCTGCGCGAGTTCCTGCAGGAGTTCATGCTGGTTTCGGCGCAGACGCAGGGCAAGCCTTTCACCGAGGACCAGCTGCGGTTTGTCGACGTGGCGCCGGCCGGGTGGCTGCCGCGCAAGGTGATCATGGACCCGGCACGGACGGTGGACGTGCGGCGGTCGGACCAGACGGGCCGGGTGGTGGTCTCGCGGCTTGGCACGCGGATCTACGTTCACGAGTCGGGCGGGGAGTTCTGGCGGCCGGACCAGATCGTGGACGGGTGTTTCCGGGTGAGCGAGCGGCACGACGGGGCCGAGGTGGTGATCGAGAAAAACTCCCTCGACGAGTGGTTGTTGCAGCCGTTGCGCGCGGAGCAGCTGCGCCGCGGCAAGGCGCTGGCGGTGCGGCCGGTGCAGGCCCCACAGGACCGCAACAAGGACGAATTTATCACCGGGCTGCAGCCGTTTTTCGAGGCGGGGGACGTGGTGCTGGTGGGCGGGCGCCGTGCGCACCAGGTGCTGGTCTCGCAGCTGATGAACTTCCCGAGCGGCAAGAAGGACGTGCTCAACGCGCTGGCCTACGTGCTCAAGGTTTTCGCGGGCGTCCCGGTGTACGAGGACTTTGGCGAAGCCAACATCGCTGACAGCCTGGAGCCAGGGCAAAGTGCTCAGCTGGTGCTCGGCCTGCAGGCGCAAGGCGACACCCTGGGGGCGGTGCTGCTGTCGGTCGAGGGGCAGCCGGTGTCTGTGCTGGCAGACTGGGCCAGCACGCTGGC
>CAIYQA010000254.1 GCA_903928175.1 uncultured Spartobacteria bacterium
AGGCCGATGCCGCGCTCTTCGAGGAAATCGAAGCAGCAGTGAAGGCGAAGATGGACGAAGCGGCGTAGGCCCGTCCAATTTTTCGCGAGTTCTGTTTTTTTGCGCCTTTTGCGCTTTTTTGCGGCTATTTAGTCGGCGAGGCTCCCCAGCGCGAGCATGCCGTAGAAGGTGTATTCGACATCCAAAACTTCGTCCTCCCAGTGGCCGTGAAATCCGCCTTCGTTGCTCCAGAGTGTGTCAATGAAGTCCAGGCACGGCTCGCGCACGGATTCGATGGGCAGTCCCACTGACCTCAAGGCGTAAAGCGCCGTGGCGGTGGAGAGCAGGTCGGGCGCGGGAGCGAGCGGTGAGGCACGGAAACCGCCGATGGGATGGGCCTGCGCGAGCAGCCAGCGACCCGCGTTACGTCCAGCGGAGATGCCACCCAGGACAGCCATTGCGGCGGCGGTGGAATTGGTGGAGGCGATTTGCGCCGGGCGCTCGTTGGCCCATGCACCTTCGGGGGTGGCGAGATCCCGCATAGCCCGCACCAAGCCGGTGCGGTTTGGCTGCGGCATCTGCAAATCTTCATAAGCTCCCATCGCGAGGAAAGCAGCATAGGCGGTTCCATGCGCCGAACCGGGGACGGGATGATACCCCCCATCGCCCGCGCGATGAGCTTCGATGCGGCGCGCCATCTCTTCTGCATGCGCGGTATTGCTGTCGCTCAGGAGCGCCCGACACCGGGCGAGGCAACAGAGATGAACAAAGTCGAGGCCGTCGTTCGAACATTGGGCTTCGATAAAGGGATTGCCGTTCGAGAGGGGAGTTTGCAACGCGCACAACGCCTGCAATCCAAATAGTGTGTAGTATAAATCGCTGTGACCGGCGCGATTTTTGAATCCCCCATCGGCGTTTTGCTGTCGCAGGAGAAATGCGTGGACAAGAGCGCTCGATTCCCCCAGGAGATGCGTGGCGCGTCGGGCCGTCTGGATCAGTTCCTGCCGCAACGGCGGAGCGCCGAATACGGCCCGACGGAGTGCAGCTAGGCCCGCTCTTGCTGAATTTCCCGGCACCATGCGTTAAATTCCGTTTCGTTAAAAATTTTGCCAATCACCCGGCGCAGCAATCCTTTTAATGGAGCATTGTCGATAGCCACAAGGGATCGGATCGCCGCTCCTTTGTAGTGTTCCAGTAGGAGTTGCGCCTGCTCGCGGGAGATCGCCGGGACAAGGCTTGGACGCCGGGCTGCGGCGTCTCCGGCGCGGTCTTCGTTGTCATCGTGGATCTGGTAGGCAATACCGAGCGCCTCGCTATAGGCGGAAAGAGTGGAGGCGATGGCGCCGTGTTGTTCGCAACCGGCGGTGAGCGCGCCGAGGTGCAGGGCGACTTCAAAAGCCGGAGCGGTTTTGTGGCGGAAAATTTCAAGGACTTGTTCCTGCGTGAGCGGTTGAGGCGCACGCATCCAGCAGAGTTCGGCCCCTTGCCCCCGGCAGAGATGACGGTGCCCCTCGGCGGCGCAACGGAGCATTTCGGCCTTCTGCGCCGCGCTGAGGCTGGAGTCCGCGATGAGTCGATAGCCTTCGCCGATGAGCAGGTCGCCCGCATTCAAAGCCACCGCGAGACCGTGTTCCGCATGAAGCGTTTGCGCGCCGTAACGCTCGGTGTCGCCGTCCTCGATGTCATCATGGATGAGCGAGGCTTTGTGAAAACATTCTGCAGCGACGGCGATTTTCTTCAAATCCTCAGGCAGCGTTTTTTTGTCCTCCAGTGCCTGGAAAACTCCGGCGCAGAGAAACGGTCTCCAGCGTTTGCCTGCGCGGGCCAGCCATTCACGGGCGATCTCGTCGGTGCGGCCCTGCGGCGCCCCCATGATTCGGTCGAGCGATTCGGGGGCAAACCACGCATCGACATCCGCGCGGAGCGCGTCGAGATCGAGTCGCCGCGCCGTGTCGTCAGCAGTGAGTGCGATATAGTCGCGGACCCAATCGAGATCGACCGAAGTGTCCCGGCAGCCGTTTTGCAGCAGCGGAATGGCTATGCCGGGAATGGCGGCGGCTTCCATATTGGGGAAGGCCCGTTCCAGCACGTCCAGGCAGCTCACGCCGACAATGGCCTCCACTTTTTTTACCTGGATGAGCGCCATCACTACGGCGGAGCCTTCGGCGACGAGTACTGAGTATCCGAGGCGTTCGGCTTGTTCCTGGAGATCGGAAATCGAGCACTGGCCGCACCGTTTGCAAAGAAGACCGAAGGCATCGAACTCCGCGCAGCAAACGGCTTCCGCGCGCAGGCATTTAGGCAGCAGCAGCAAGCGCCGCTGGAACGGAATGGCGGCGAAAGCTTCCCGCCACAGTTCGTTGTTGATGAGAACGGCGATGTAGTCGCGGTAGGCCGGATCGCATTGCAACGCCTGCGCCACGCGGTCGGCGTGGGCTTGGATTTCCGCCAGCGGCAGAGGTGGCACGGCATCAAGCTCCGCCACGGTTTCCCGAACGCATTGCAAAACGCGCTGCCGGTCCGCAAGCGTTTGCGGAATATTCGGGCTGGGCGCGCGCATCAGGTTGGGGGGCATGGCGGAATGCGTGTAAATTTATTCAGCAAAAGGATTTCGTGCGAGTTTCAATTTTTCTTTGCGTCGCCCGTGTAAGCATCGAAATCATAGAACCAATATTTTTTGGCAAGCCGGTACATCCAGTGGCGCTCGGGAATTTCCCGGCCCGGAAGCCATTGGCTCGATTGCGGCTGCATCGCAGCGAGTTCAGCCAGAGCCGTGCCGCGCAGCGTGGTGTCGCGCGCGCCATGTTTGAGCACCAGATCGCGCACGATGTCCGGCCGCTCCAGGATGATGCAACCGCGCGTGGTGGCCCCTGTGACCTCGCGGAAATCACGCAGGAACGCCGAGTCCCGCACGGTAGGGTAGATGCCGCGTGCGTCAGAGATGTTTTCGACGGCGAACTGGATGAGCGGGCACGGTTCAATATCTCCGCGTGGGTTGATGTGATGGCTCGCGCCGGTGGTCATGGGGCAAAGCGCGAGATCG
>CAIYQA010000255.1 GCA_903928175.1 uncultured Spartobacteria bacterium
AATCCTCTCCTACAACCCAGCCCTTCGGGCTGGGCTGGTATGTTCTCGCGCCTTTGGCGCTCAAGAGTCCAATAATTTGTAAGAGTTGGTATCACACAGAGACACGGAGACACAGAGAAAGAAACAAGAAGGTATATCTTTTCCCTCTGTGCCTCTGTGTCTCCGTGTGAAAAAATTCTTCCCTACATCCGCTCCGGCACCCGGATGCCCAGCAGACCCAATCCTTCGCGCAGCACGCGCGCGGTCAGTTCGCACAGCGCAAGGCGCGATTCCCGCGTCGCTCCCTCGCTCTTGAGCACGGGGCACGCTTCATAAAAACCGTGGAACGTGTTGGCCAGTTCGTAGAGATAATTGGCGAGCAGGTTGGGCCGGAAATCGTCAAGTGTCTGCGGCACGGTCTCGCCGAATTGCAGCAGCTTTTTGGAAAGCGTGAACTCCGCCGGCTCGCTGAGCGCCAGGTTTGCAGGCGCCGTGAACTCGCCATTGTGCTTGCGAAAGATCGAGCGGATGCGCACGTAGGCGTTCTGCAAATAGGGAGCCGTGTTCCCTTGGAAGGAAAGCATCTTGTCCCAAGAAAAAACGTAGTCGCTCATGCGGAACTGGGAGAGTTCGGCGTATTTCACCGCGCCGATGCCGATAATCCGCGCAATCTCCGCTTTTTCCGCCGCGGGCATCTCCGGATTCTTCTCTTCCACGATGCGCAGCGAACGTTCCTGGGCTTCCTCGAGCACGTCGCGCAGGCCGACGTTCTCGCCCGAGCGCGTTTTCATCAATTTGCGGTCCTCTCCGAGAATGCTCCCAAACGCGACGTGGCGCAGGTCGCCCGTAATGCCCATCCGCGCGGCGGTGGCGAAGATTTGCTCGAAGTGCAGTGCTTGGGGCGCGCCGACGACATACCAGATCGCATCCGCGTTCCAGCGTTGCATGCGGTATTCCAGGGTCGCCAAATCGGTGGTGGCGTAGAGGAACCCCCCGTCGCTCTTGCGGATGAGACACGGTTTTTCCGCCAAAGCCGGGTTGTCGCGGAAGAAGACGCAGACGGCTCCTTCGCTGATTTCGGCAATCCCGCAGGCCAGCAACCTGTCCACCAGCGGAGCCAGCGCGTCATTATAAAAGCTTTCGCCCAGGTGCTCATCGAAATGAATATCGAGGAGGTTGTACATCGCCTCAAACTCCCGCCACGAAAGCGCGACTGTGCGCTTCCAGATGTCGAGGTTCTCCGGATCGCCCGCCTGCAGCTTCACAAGTTCCTCGCGGCAGGCGGTCATCACGGCGGCGTCGCTGTCCGCCAACGCATTGGCCTGCTTGTAAAGGCGCACGAGTTCCTGAATGGCGTCAGCCGCGAGCGCCGCGTCATCCCGAAAATGCTTCCACCCGTAGATCACTTTTCCAAACTGCGTGCCCCAGTCGCCGATGTGGTTGTCGGTGATGACTTCGTGCCCTAAAAACCGGGCAATGCGGGTGAGGGTGTCGCCGAGAATCGTGCTGCGAATGTGGCCGACGTGCATCGGCTTCGCCACATTGGGCGAGCTGAAATCGAGCACAATCTTGCGCGGCTTTTCCACCTGCGGCACCCCCAGATGGGCGTCGTCGAGAAGGGCGCGCGTGCGCTGCGCCACAAATTCCGGTTTCAGGCGGAAATTGATGAACCCGGCCCCGGCGATCTCCGGCGGCTCGCAAAAATCGGCCACCTGGATGCGCTCGATCATTTGCGCCGCGATCTGGCGGGGATTCGCACGCTGCGCCTTGGCGGCGATCATCGCGGCGTTGGTCTGGTAATCGCCAAAACGGGCATCGGCGGTGGCGGCAACCTGGGCGGGAGCGCCAAGGGCTTCGGTGAGCCGGGATTCAAGGAGAGTCTGGATCGTCATGAGGAAAAGAAGAGTCCGCAGATTACGCAGATTCTCGCGGATTTAGAAGCGGAATGCGCGTGGGTGAACTCCACAGAGGCGAGGCTGGAGCCTCGAAAACAATTGCGTTCCCAAGCTGGAGCTTGGGAACGAGAACAAACGCGCGGCAATTCTCTCCGCTTCCCCGCATTTCCCTTTCTCCGCGCCTTGCTCTTACCGCGTCGCGGCGGAAGCTTCGAAAATGGAGAGAATCTCCTGCGGATTGGCCGCAGTGCCGAGGCGTTCACGCACGGAGCGGTCGTTGAGAAACTTGGCGATGGCAGCCAACGTGCGCAGGTGGGTCTGAAATTGGTCCTTAGGGACAATGAACAGGACGATGAATTTCACCGGAAGCCCATCGAGCGAATCAAATTCAATGCCCGTGCTGGAGCGCCCGAACGCCGCCACCACTTCGTTGACGCGGTCCGAGGAGGCGTGGGGGATGGCGATGCCAAACCCGATCCCGGTGCTCATCGTCTCCTCGCGTGCCCGCAGGGCAGCCAGAACGGTCTCCTGGTCTGCGGCCTTAATTTTTCCCAGGCAGACGAGCATTTCAACGAGCTCGACAATGGCGGACCAGCGTTCGGTCGCCTTCATCTCGGGAAGGATTTGATCAACGGATAATAAATGCCCCAGCGTCATGTTTGCCTAGCGAAAGGTCTTGGGACTTTATGAGGTCAAATCCCGCAACGCAAGAGCGTTTTCGCTGACCGGGGAAACCGGGCGTGATTAAAAGTGGTTTGCCTGAGCGCCAACGGCGCTAGCTATGCCAGCCTTGGGCAACGCCCAAGGACTTACCGCGAAGAAGGAAAGAGGGCTGTAGGCCCGCACTATTGCTTTGCACGGTTGGATGGTGCGGCCCTTCAGGCCT
>CAIYQA010000256.1 GCA_903928175.1 uncultured Spartobacteria bacterium
CTGCGCCAGCGACCACGCGGCGATATCCTTGGTGAATTCAAAGTTGTTGTGAATGAGGTAGGCTGCGTCCTTCTCGGTCGTCGCCGTACACGCGCCAAGATGGAGCACCACGTCAAACTTTCCGAGAGCGCCACTCTGCAAACGCGGAAGCAGATCATCGGCTTCCAGGTAGTCGGCAAACCGGAGCGGCGTCAGGTTCCGCCATTTCTGGGACGTTCCGAGGAAATCCGCTACGACAATATCCTCGCAGCCGCGCCGATTAAGTTCCCACACGAGGGCGCTGCCGATGAACCCTGCGCCGCCAGTAACCAGTATCCGTTTGTTGTGCCACATAAGATTTACAGCCCGAGGACGCAGGCGAACAGGAGCGGAGCGACAATCGATGCGTCGGACTCGATGATAAACTTCGGAGTATCGACGCCCAGTTTTCCCCAGGTAATTTTCTCGTTCGGCACGGCTCCCGAGTAGCTGCCGTAGCTGGTGGTGGAATCGCTGATCTGACAGAAGTAGCCCCAGAGCGGCACGTCGTCGCGCTGCAAATCCTGGTGGAGCATCGGCACGACGCAGATCGGGAAATCGCCCGCGATGCCCCCGGCGATCTGGAAAAACCCAATGCTCTGGTGCGCTGACGTGCGTTGATACCAATCGGCCAGCGCCATCATATACTCGATGCCCGTGCGCACGGTGTGGACATTCTTCACGTCGCCGCTGATGCAATGCCCGGCATACATGTTTCCGAGCGTGGAGTCCTCCCAACCTGGCACGAACATCGGCAGGTTGCGCTCTGCCGCCGCCATGAGCCAGCTATCGTGTGAGTCGATCTGGTATTCCTCGGCGAGACCCCCACCGAGGAGGATGCGATAGAGGAACTCGTGAGGGAAAAGCCGCTCACCTTTGGAATCCGCCCCCACCCATTCGGCGAGCACCGCTTTCTCGATCCGGCGCATCGCCTCGTGTTCGGGGATGCAGGTATCGGTTACCCGATTGAGATGCCGGTCCAGCAGCGCCTTTTCATCGTGCGGCGTGAGATCGCGATAATGCGGCAGGCGGACGTAATGGTCATGCGCTACAAGGTTGAAAACGTCTTCTTCAAGGTTTGCCCCGGTGCAGCAGATAGCGTGGACTTTGTCCTGGCGGATCATCTCCGCAAGCGAAACACCGAGTTCCGCCGTGCTCATCGCCCCGGCGACGGTGACGAGCATGGCCCCGCCGCCGTTGAGGTGTTGGCGATAGCCATCGGCGGCATCTTTGAGAGCCGCCGCGTTAAAATGGCGGAAGTGTTTTTGAACGAAAGCGGAGATCGGACCGTCCGCAATGGCTGAACGATTAGGAGAAAAATTCATGGGTGACGCTAGGATTGATGGTTTCCACGTGACCCTCCAGTAAAAAAGACAAGCCACGTGCCGGGAGCTACGAGCTTTCGCCCGCCATCGCTCCAAACAAGTGGCTGTGGGTTTCTTTACTGCCGTGGGGTGAACTCGTCAACAAAGGATTCAACTACAACCGTTCTTGAAGCGAACATTTGGACTCCCCGAAAAACATTCAAAGCAGGGTTAGCCTCCGGTACTCTTTGAGGGTAAAGCGGATAGGGAGGAGAAATTCGGCGGCGATAGCGGTGCCGGACTGCCGGGCTGCTATGAAGCGCCAACGGCGGCGCACGGTATTGCGTGCGCTGGCGTCGAGGAGCGGGAAACCCGAACTGGTGGCAATCAATACCTTGGACGGGGCTCCGTCAGGTTCGACACGAATCAACAGAATAACAGTGCCTTCATGACCGGCTTGGCGTTCTGCCAAGGGGTATTCGGGTGGCGGATTGTGCAACACAGAGGGGGCACCTTCAGTTCCTAATCGCATACATTGACCGCCGGATTTACCCGAACCGTGGGTGTTTAAAGAACCAACAGGCTGTTGCGAAACCTTCGCGCTTTCGAGGCGAGGTGCGCGAGAAGCAATTTTCGAGGTGCTTGGCGCAGGATCATCCTTTGCCGTGGAGGCGGTGGGTGTCTCGGTAGGGTGTTGGGGTGTTTCCTCAATAGTTGCTTTGGTCACTGTCGGTGGAGGTTCTGGAGACATTACAGGAAGAGGCGGCTCAATGACTGGCACGGGAGGAGCCGAGATTTTGCTCACTTCCAAGGATTGTAAAGAAGGCTCGGAAGGCCGAAGTTCGAGTTCATTGCCAAGTCCGGATGAATCCAAAATAACAAGGGTCGGGCATTGATCCCCAGTTTCAATCCCGGCAAGGGGTTTTTCGATGCTCACGGTGCAGCCAAGCCAGCCGAAAAGCGCGATGTGCAGTCCCAGGGAGATAGCCCAAGCCCAAAGCACGGGCTGTCGCGCCATCGGTCTCCGACCCGCTGCCGATGACAGCGTAGAAGTCTCCGTGAGCGGCGTCATGGATTGGATGCGTTGATCTGTTTCGTA
>CAIYQA010000257.1 GCA_903928175.1 uncultured Spartobacteria bacterium
CGACACGAAATGCTTTGATCCATGCAAACACGCTGGCAAGCTAGCACCCACAAATTTCAGCGATCTCTTCCCCGCTCTTTTCGACACGTCGCCGCCAATTTTACGCACAGCAATCGTGTTTTGAGCCGTGCGTTCTTCTGCCGCTGGTGTCCCCCCTCTATCTGGACACTCAGTTCCGGCTTGCCAAGTTGCAGTTGTCTCGGTCCGCATTCCTCTCTATATCTCCCCATCACTCTATAGTCCAGGTATTTATAAGAGATGGTATGAGGAAGCAATCGGCATGGGGGATGGATTAAGTTTTGATCGGACGTTTGAAAAAACAGGCTTTCGCCACGGCCCAACTCATCATGAGCGCCACGCAACCCCCGGCGACCACGGAATCGCCCAACGGCAGGTCGTAATGGTAGGAAGCGGCGGAACCGATAGCTGCCATCGCCGCGCCAAAGAGCATGGAAACGGCGAGGTGCGTGTGGAGGCTTCGGGAAAACACCGCCGCGCACAGCACGGGCAGGATGAGAAATCCAAAGGTGACCAGCGGGCCAACGGTGGCAACGGCGACACTGATGACGGCACCGTTGAGCAGGGCGATGAGCAGATTCCAAATACCGGGCCGTAATCCGGCGGCTCGCGCAAAGTCAATATCCGAGAGGATCAGGAGCAGCCGACGGCGGAACGCCAGCGACACAAGGGCGCAAGTGCCGAGCGCGATGGCAAGCGCAGCGAGGCTGCCATCGCTGATCAGCAAGAGGCGCCCGTGAAAGAGATCCTGGATGTAGATTTCGCCCACGGCATTGCTGGAAAGCAGCAGGTTTGCGGAGGAGACGGCGGCGAGAAAGACGAAAGCGAGCGTCGCCTCGGCCAGCCGCTTTCTTCCCGCCAGCCAGAGCAGTACGGGCAGGGTGAAGAGCGCCGCGCCAAGAAACGCCTTGGCGGGATCGTCCGTAAGCGCTGCGCACCACGCCCAGCCGTAAGCCGAGCCCAGGAAGACGAAGGCGACCCCGGCAAGGGAGACCTGGGGCAAGGCGAGCCCAAGCAGAATGGAGCGCCCCAGAACAAGGTTGCGCCCGATGATGGGGCAGCAGCAGCCCATGAGGAGCGCGGCCCAGAAGGCTTTGGTTGAAAGAAAGTCCATAGTTTAGGATCGTCTGGAAAAGGTTGGTTCCGCAGGCTCAAGGCATAGGGCGAAGGGGTGGATGCAGCCCTCGCTCACCCGCACAAAGCGCCGGGCGATTTCATGAAAAACTCCCGGTTCGTGCGTGACGAGGACCACGGTGACGCGCTCCTCGCGGTTAAGCCGACCAAGCAACCGGGCGATGATCCCTTGCGTTTCGTGATCCACCCCGGCGGTGGGCTCATCCAGGATCAAGACGTTGGGCTTCACGGCCAAGGCCCGCGCGAGCAGCACGCGCTGGCGCTGCCCGCCGGACAACTCGGAAAACGAGCGTCGCGCCAAATGCTCCGCATCACATTCGCGCAGGCACTCCAGGTAGAACGCCCGTTCCATCCTCCAAAAAGTGCGCCAAACTGGCAGCCTTGCAGATCCGCCAAGCTCCACCAGTTCCAGCGCGGTGATGGGCAACGGTGTGTCGGCATTGGCTTGTTGCGGCACATAGCCGAACTTCACGCCGTCCACCCGGCGCGTCCCAGCCAGCAGTGGCAACAGGCCAGTCACGCTTTTTAAGAGCGTGCTTTTGCCGCCGCCATTCGGCCCGCCGATGATCAGGAAATCCCCCGGCGGTATTTCCAGATCAAGGGCTGCCAGCACGGCGTTCCGGCCATATCCGAGCGTTGCGTTTTTGAGGAGGATGGAACCCATTTGTTATTCCTTTCCTGCGAACGCGTTTACCACGGCGTCCATGAAGGCGATGTAATCGGTTGCCTCCTTTGTGCCGTGGACTTGGATCGGCACGCTCACCAGCCGTGCTCCGGTGGCCGCCGCGATTTGCTTCGGCAATCGGTCGCTGTAGAAGCTCTCCTTCACGATGAGCCGGATGTTGTCCGCCTTCATCCGTGCGATCAATTCGTCCACGTAGCGCGGTCCGGGTTCGATGCCCGGTTTGGGTTGGATCGTTCCGACCGGCTGAACACCGAAGCGCTCGGCGAAATAGGGCCAGACGGGGTGGTAGGAGACAAACCGGATATTCTTCCCGGCGAGCTTCTGTTTCCACTCGACGATCTTCGCATCGAGCTTGGCCGTGAGCTGCTTGGCGTTCGCCTGGAATTGGGCCGCGTCCGCCGGGTCGATCTCCGAGAGGCGCGCGGCGATCTCGCCGATCACCACCCGCATCCGGCCCGGGTCGGTGTTGTAATGCGGGTTGCCGTGCGGATGCACGTCCCCTTCGCTTCGGTCCAGGCTCGTGGGGGCTTCGCGCACGGAGACGCCGCGCGAGCAGTCGAGATACCCCGGTTTGCCGACCTGAATCTTCTGGTTGCGGGATTCCGCCAGCAGCGCCGGGGCGTAGGCGTGTTCCAGGTCGAGGCCCATGACGATGAACAAGTCGGCCTGCGCGAGCTTGGTCACCATGCTTGGGCGCATGAGCACGTTGTGCGGATCTTCCACGCCGCTGGCCATGGCATAGACCGTTACCTTGTCGCCGCCGATGCGGTTGGCGAAGTCGGCCAGGTCGGGAATCGTGACGACCACTTTGACCGGCGCGGCTTGCGTGGAGCTGGCGTAGAGGCTGACGAGGAGGCTCGCCAGGGTGAGAAGGATGCGTTTTTTCATTTGGGTTGCGAATCAATCAAATTGCGTTGCTTGTGATTTTGGAGCGGCTCAGGGCGCGAAGTCGTGCTTGTGAGCCCCCAGGATGACGGTCCATTGGAAGAACGCCTGGATGTCGTTGCGCCCTTTGCCGGGCACAATGTCCTCCGAGCCGTTCACGTAATTGAGCTGGAGGCGCAGCCGGTTGAACTCGCTCAGATTGAGCGTGAGGTAGGAGGAATACGTCCAGACGTTGTTGGTGAGTCTGCCGAGGCTATCGGCGTCCCCATTGTTGTCGCTGTCGAGCAGTTGGAACGCGTTGGAGTGCGTGTAGTCCACGCGCACGCCGGGTTGCCAAAGTTTGCCGAAGCGATACTGCGCATAAACGTAGCCGCCCGCGGCGGAGGCGTTGCCCGTGGATTGGTTAAACAGCGACTCTATCGATGGGCTTTGCCAGAGCGTCTGGTCAGCGAGTTGCCCCGATTGTTTGCTCCAGAGCACCTCGCCTCCGGTTTCAAACAGGTCGTATTTTGCGGGATCGGGCTGCCATTCCAGTTTTGCATCGGCGCTGGCGATCTGGCGTCGGGTGTCCTGGCTCCCCTTGGCGTAATCCGCTCCCAGATGTAGCACCTTGCCGCTCCCCAAATCGAAGAGCGTTGCCGCGCGACCGTATCCCATGAGCGACTGGAAGGGCCTGTTGGCCCCGTCGTTAAAGGCGCTCGCGCTGTGGACGCTGCCGTCGGGATTGAACAGCGTGCTGGTGATCGGCAAATCGGCTCCGATGTTATCCACCACGCCCCCCGTGAGGCGCAGGTAGTGGTCCATCGGCACGAGCCAGTTCAGCTCGAAGCCGCGGGACGCATCCTCGCCGCCAATGATTTCCGTCAACGACCGGGGGCGGTCCACAAACGGCAAGTCGTGCGAGTGGATCTTGTCCATCCGGGTGAAGTCCGCGAAGAACTGCCCGGCCTTGAGTTGCAATCCCCACGGCAGATTGGTCGTCTGGATTGCCGCTTCCTCGACGCCGAGACTGGTCTTGTCGAAGATGCCGAGTTTCTCAGTGGGGGCGAGCTCCGTTTCCGCGTTAAACACGATGTAAGCCCGCGCATACTGATCCACGTTGGACTGGATCATCACTTCCGCATCGCGGAGCGTGAAATTCACATTGTTCGCCTTGCGGGAATAGGAGGTGATGAAATCGACCGCTGCCGAGATGTCCGGGTTGAACAGCCCGCTCTTGACCTGGCGTTGGGCGGATTTCAATTCGTCCACGTCGCGCTGGATTTGATCTAGCGAGCCCGCCGAGGCATTCGGGTTGGGTTCGGCAGGGGCTTCTGTTGCACCGCCAAGGGCCGCAGTGGCGGGCGCATGGAAGCCGTCCCAAAGCTGCTTTTGGCTGTCGAGTTGTTGTTGGAGGGATCCAACGGTTTTGGTGAGGGCTTCCACTTGCCGACGGAGGGCTTCCAAGTCAGCAGGAGCGGGAGTCGGTTCAGGAGCATTTTGAGCAAAGAGCCGGGAGGCGTTCAAGACGCCGAAGGCAACAAATAAAGGAATGGTTTTTTTCAAAGCAAAAGAAAGTGGGTTGGTGGTGTTTGATGCAGAATCGCAGGCGCAAGACTCCTTATTGAAGTCGCGGTGCGCGGGAACTTCGCTCCTCGCGGGAAGGGAAGCGCGGAGGAGAGACAGACGCCCGTGGATAGAACCGCATCAAGGTGCCGGAATGCTACCCGCCGGATGGACGGGTTGGCAAAATGGCGCGAAGGCTCGAAGAGATTGCGCCGCAGCAAGAGCACGGCGCGGAGCGGTTCAAGGATGAAGAAACGGGCGCGTTACAAGCCGGGGGGCGCGTGTTCCAAAGCGCATCGGGAGAGGAACAGGCTCTCAATCCAGAGGGTGCAAACCCGTTGCACACGGGTCCGGATCACCGCCAGAAAGACAACCACCATCAACACGACCGGCACGCCATCGCACCCGCCATGAGCGAACAGAGTCACCACGCACTCGTGGTCTTGAGAGTCGGAGTCGGGGTGCGCCCAGTGATGAAGCTCCGGGCATACCGTCATCGCCACCACAACAAGCAGTTGCGCCACCAGCAACGCCACAACGGCGCGCCGGAAAGTGAAACTCTCGAAGCGGAGGATACGAGACATCATAGCGATTCAACGTTTCTTACAACAATTTCTAAATAAAGCAACTGGATGCCAAAACTTTTTTTGCGATTCCTATTGCCTGGCGGTGGATTCGTCCCCCAGTCGGCCATCCGGCATGAGATAGTTTTTGACGTAATCAGCAACGGCTTTGTCCAGAGGGGTGATGTGCTGATCGAATCCTGTTGCCCGGAGTCGCCCAATGTCCGCTTGGGTGAAGTATTGGTATTTTCCCCGAAGTGCTTCCGGCATTTCGACGTATTCGATCCGTGGCTCGCGCCCCATCGCAGCGAAGATGGCTCGGGCGAGTTCGTTCCATGTATGCGCCTCGCCGGAGCCCAGGTTATAGAGCCCCTTCGCCAAGGTCGCCTCGGCTAAATGCAGCGTCATGGCCACGGCGTCTTTCACGTAGAGGAAATCACGCTGCTGCTCTCCGTCGGCGTAATCGGGACGATGGCTCTTGAAGAGGCGGATCACGCCATCCTCCAAGACCTGCGCATAGCTCTTGTGAACGACGCTCCGCATCTCTCCCTTGTGGTCTTCGTTGGGGCCGAACACGTTGAAATACTTTAACCCTACGATGCGCCGCAGCCAGCCCTGCCGCTTGGCATACAGGTCGAAGAGATGCTTCGAGTAGCCATACATGTTGAGTGGGCGGAACCGGTGAAGATTTTCTTCGGTATCGGCCATTCCGGCGCTGCCGTCGCCATAGGTGGCTGCCGAAGAGGCATAGACAAACCGCGCCTCGTTGGCCAGCGACCACGCGGCAAGTTCCTTGGTGAACTCAAAGTTGTTGCGAATGAGGTAGGCTGCATCCTTCTCGGTTGTCGCCGAGCACGCCCCAAGATGGAGCACCGCATCAAACTTTCCGAGAATGCCGCTTTGCAAACGCGGGAGCAGATCGTCGGCTTCGAGGTAGTCCTCAAAACGGAGCGGTGTCAGGTTCCGCCATTTTTCAGACGTTCCGAGAAAGTCTGCCACGACAATATTCTCGCAGCCGCGCCGGTTGAGTTCCCATACGAGGGCGCTAGCAATAAACCCCGCGCCTCCAGTAACCAGTATCCTTTTGTTGTGCCACATAAGATTTACAGACCGAGGACGCAGGCGAACAGGAGCGGGGCGACGATGGAGGCGTCGGATTCAATGATGAACTTCGGCGTATCGACGCCCAGTTTTCCCCAGGTGATTTTCTCATTCGGCACAGCCCCGGAGTAGCTGCCGTAGCTGGTGGTGGAGTCGCTGATCTGGCAGAAGTAGCCCCAGAGCGGCACCACTTCGCGCTGCAAATCCTGGTGGAGCATCGGCACGACGCAGATTGGAAAATCGCCCGCGATGCCCCCTGCGATCTGGAAAAACCCGATGCTCTGGTGGGCGGACGTGCGCTGATACCAATCGGCCAGCGCCATCATATACTCAATGCCCGTGCGCACGGTGTGGACGTTTTTCACGTCGCCGCTGATGCAATGCCCCGCATACATGTTCCCAAGCGTAGAATCCTCCCAGCCCGGCACGAACATTGGTAGATTGCGCTCCGCCGCCGCCATGAGCCAGCTATCGCGCGGGTCGATCTGGTATTCCCCGGCGAGGCCCCCACCAAGGAGGATGCGATAGAGGAACTCGTGAGGGAACCGCCGCTCGCCTTTGGAATCCGCCTCCACCCACTCGGCGAGCACCGCTTTTTCTATCCGGCGCATCGCCTCTTGTTCGGGAATGCAGGTATCGGTGACCCGGTTGAGATGCCGTTCCAACAGCGCCTGTTCATCCGCCGGCGTGAGATCGCGGTAATGCGGCAGGCGAACGTAATGGTCATGCGCCACGAGATTGAAGACGTCTTCTTCGAGGTTGGCCCCGGTGCAGCAGATGGCGTGGACTTTGCCGTGGCGGATCATCTCAGCGAGCGATACGCCGAGTTCCGCCGTGCTCATCGCTCCCGCAAGCGACACTAGCATCGCCCCGCCGCCATCAAGATGCATGCGGTAACCATCCGCGGCGTCTTTGAGGGCAGCCGCGTTGAAATGGCGAAAGTGTTTTTGAACAAAGGTAGAGATCGGGCCGTCCGCAACGGCAGCACAATTTGGAGAGGAATTCATGGGTAACTCAAGGATTGATGGCTTCCGCGTGACCCTCCAGAAAAAAGAAAAGCCACGCGCTGGGAGCTACAAGCTTTCGCCCGCCATCGCTCCAAGCAAGTAGCTTGTTAATTTTTCTACCGGCGTGGAGCCAACTCGTCAATAAGGATTCAACGACAACCGTTCTTGAAGAGAACATTCGGGTTTCCCGAAAGACATTCAAAGCAGGGTCAGCCTCCGATATTCTTTGAGGGCAAAGCGGATAGGTAGGAGAAATTCGGCGGCAATGGCGGTGCCGGATTGCCGGGCGGCTATGAAGCGCCAACGGCGACTCACGGTATTGCGTGCGCTGGCGTCGAGGAGTGCAAACCCGGAACTGGTGGCAATCGACACTTTGGAAGGGGTTCCGTTCGGTTCGACGCGAATCCACAGGACAACCGTGCCTTCATGACCGGCTTGGCGTTCTGCCAGCGGATATTCGGGTGGCGGATTGTGCAACACAGAGGGGGCACCTTCGGTTCCCAATCGCATAAATTGTCCGCCGGATTCACCCGAAGCGGAGGTGTTCAAAGAACCAGCAGACTGTTTCGAAAATTGGTTTTGCTTCGCGCTTTCGAGGTGACGTGCGCGGGAAGCGATTTTCGAGGTGCTTGGAGAAGGCTCATCTTCTGCTATGGAGGAGGCAGGTGTCTCCGTGGGGTGTTGTTGGGGTGCTTCCTCAACAGTTGGTTTGATCAGCGGCGGCGGGGGCGCTGGAGGCATTGCTGGAAGGAGCGGTTCATTGACCGGCAGGGAGGGAGCGGAGATTTTGCTCACTTCCAGGGATGGCAAAGAAAGCTCGGGAGGACGTGGTTTGGGTGCATCGCCAAGTCCGGGTGCATCCAAAATAACAAGGGTCGGGCATTGATCCCCAGTTTCAATCCCGGCAAGGGGTTTTTCGATGCTCACGGTGCAGCCAAGCCAGCCGAGAAGCGCGATGTGCAGTCCCAGGGAGATAGCCCAAGCCCAAAGCACGGGCTGTCGCGCCATCGGTCTCCGACCCGCTGCCGATGACAGCGTAGAAGTCTCCGTGAGCGGCGTCATGGATTGGATGCGTTGATCTGTTTCGTA
>CAIYQA010000258.1 GCA_903928175.1 uncultured Spartobacteria bacterium
AGTTCTTCGGTGGACTTTTTCGCGACGCTGGGTCGGTGTTCTTTCATGAACACTCTTATTTAAGCATTCCTGTACAAAAGTACACATCAAAGTTTCTAATACTTTCCGACTTTTACCAGCCAGCACTTCCAATTGCACCCTATTCAGGATGGTATCTCTTCGGATTGGCTTACTAAGGTGAATGGGTGGATTCTAAACCTTTCCGCTGAGGCAGGTTCTGCTTGGACGATCGCCGATTGCCTACAAACAGTGGCAGACGACCGTGCCGTAGGGCTGCACATACTCAATTCGTGCCATAACAGAGGAGACAAACTCCAAGAGATTGAACTGCGCCATTTCTGGATCAGCATGAATTGAAATCAGTGCATCGTATAAACACCAAAATACTCGGGGTACTCCTACGTTGGAATCGTACATCAACCTACACAAGTCACGCGCCTGACCGGTAGATGAGATTCGCTATTCCACGATAAAATCCTCCTTAAGCCCACAAATTCCTGTCCAACGTCCGGTATTGGATTGCTTCACTGAGGTGCGTGGCAGTGATGTCAGGAGCGGCTTCAAGGTCGGCGATGGTGCGGGCTACTTTGAGAATGCGGTCGTGGGCGCGGGCGCTCAGGTTGAGTTCGTGCATCGCCATGCGCAGCAGTTCGCGAGAATCCTCGTCGATCACGCAGTGTGTTTTAAGCGCTTTGCTGCTCATCCGGGCGTTGCACCGGATTTTCGGTGTCGTCGTAAAGCGCTCTTGCTGGATCGTCCGTGCGGCAAGGACACGATCTCGGATGGCGGCGGATGCTTCAGCGGGCTGGGTCGATGTCAGTTCTTTGAAGTGGACGGCGGGCACTTCCACATGGATGTCAATGCGGTCGAGCAACGGGCCGGATATGCGTTGGCGATAGCGCTGCACTTGCACAGCAGAGCATCTACACTCACGCCGAAGGTCGCCAAAGAATCCACAAGGACATGGATTAAGAGCGCCTACCAGAACGAATTCTGCCGGATAAGTTACTGATCCTGACGCTCTTGAAATTGTCACCTTGGCATCCTCTAAAGGCTGCCGCATCACCTCCAAAGTCGAGCGTTTGAATTCGGGGAGTTCATCGAGAAAGAGCACGCCGTGGTGTGCCAGCGTCACTTCGCCGGGAGCCGGGTTGGCACCGCCGCCGAGGAGTCCGGCGTCGGAAATGGTGTGGTGCGGGGAGCGGAAGGGACGTAGGGAGAGGAAGGCCCGCTTGTTGGCAAGGTATCCGCAGATGCTATGGATTTTGGTGGTCTCGATGGCTTCCTCAAAAGTCATCGGCGGCATGATGGTGGGGATGCGCTTGGCGAGCATCGATTTGCCCGATCCTGGAGGCCCGACCATAAGCAAATTGTGCCCGCCTGCAACGGCCACTTCCACCGCGCGTTTGGCGGAGTGCTGGCCGCGCACGTCGGCAAAATCGACTTCGTAATCCTGATGGGCCTCAAGCAACGGCTCGGCAACGATAGGCGTGAGGGGTTCATTGCCGCGCAAGAATTCGAATGCTTGGCGCAGGTTGCGCACGCCGTAGGTGGTGATGCCTTCGACGATGGCGGCTTCCTGGGCGTTTCCCTCCGGCACGACGATGGCCTTTTTGCCGCGCCGCTTAGCTTCAATGGCGACGGGCAACACTCCGTTGACGGTGCGCACGCCGCCGTCGAGTGCCAGTTCGCCGACAAAGCAATATTGGTCAAAATCGGGCAACTCAATTTGCTCGGAAGCGGCGATCATGGCGAGCGCGATGGGCAAGTCGAAGCTCGGCCCCTCTTTTTTCACGTCGGCGGGGGCGAGATTGATGGTCGTGCGCCCCTTGGGCCAGCGATAGCCGCTGTTGCCTACCGCCGTGGTCACTCGATCCTTACTCTCCTTAACGGCGGCATCTGGCAACCCGACGACGACAATCACCGGGTTGCCCGAACTTGCGTTGACCTCGATTTCGACCTCGTAGGCATCCACGCCATATACCGCCGCTGAATATACCTTTGCCAGCATCGGGTCAGTGTGGCAAAGAGCCGGATGAAAGGGAAGCGGGAAGAGAACTCCGCAGGATCACGAGGACTCCTTTGCTTTCTTGCGCATCTTTCCGGTGATCATTTTGAGCGCGGCGTTTTCCCGCGCTTTTGATTCCTCCGACGAAAGTGTGACAAAAGAACGTTTCACCTTGTAACCGCGTCGCATTTCGGGAGTTGTGGCGGCTTCCGCTGATGGTTGAATTTCCTCCAGTGCCAGACTTTGGAGGAGGGAGATAAAAGCATCCGGGGAATAGAACCCAACCTGCTTGCTTTGATCTGGCGAAAGGCAGCCTATTACTGCTTCCTCCAAGCGGGCAAGTCTTTCCGACCTTGGGCAAATCACTGCAACTCTGGAGAATTCTGCTTTGAGGCATTTCGTGACGTTGCCAACTTCGTAGTCAACGGTGGATGTGACATTGATCTCGCAGGCAATTCCGCTGCTGCCTCCTGCTTTTTCAAGCACCAGATCAATGCTGCCCTGACCGTTGAGAACCGATTTCTCGACGGTTGCTTTGTAGCCAAGGTTTTCCGCCACGGCTTTGATACGTTGTTGGATTGCTTGGTGTTGCGCGCCTCCGCGTCCAAGGTCTCCCGATAACGACGCCTCCGGTTTCGGTTCCGAACCCGCTGCCGGAATGCATTTGTCATCCGCATCCTTGCTGGGGAGATTCTGGATTTTCTTCGACTGAGATTCTTCCGAAGGTGGCTGCTCAGGCAAAGCAGACTTTGTCGCATTGTTTTGGGGTGCTGGCTCAGCCCTTGCCGGAGAGACAGCTTTCGGAGCCGTTTCCTTTTTCTCTGCGGGTGGCGATGTGTAGAGCGCCTCTCGAAGTGTCGCCTCCACCTCCGCGCGCCGCGCACCGTAACGGGAGCGTGATGCTTCAATCACACGTTGCCGCGTATTTGACGCGGTCACGGTGTCCGGTTCCTCGGGAAGTGGGATCGCGATATTGAAATCGTGGTCGCTCCGTTCCACCCGGCATACTGCTTCGCCGACACCAAGGCTTTGGAGGTCTTCGGTATCGAATGAGGCAAAGCCATCGGCAAGCGTCCGAGCATCGGCGTCTCCCACGCGGAATACCACCCGGGTATAAGGATTGGAAAGCGTTGCGCTTGCGACTTCTGCGTCACGTTGAAGCTGGCGCAATTCCTGGTGAGCGAGCACAAGCGCCACACGATATTTGCGGGCACCAGATAGCATCTCAGCAAGGGACGGTGTGATGAAGTGGTGAAATTCATCGAGGTAGAGTGAGAAGAAGCTCCTATCTTCTTCCTTAAGCCGTTGCCGGGACATGGCGGCTTGCTGGAATTTTGCGACAATCAGCGAGCCAAGGAGATAGGAATTCTCCCGGCCAATCTCGCCCTGGGGCAACTTGGCGAGAAAGATTTTCAGCTCGTCCATGATGCGGGAGAAATCGAGCTTGTTCTCACGTTGAGAAACCATGAAGCGGATTGGCTTCGGGGCGAGAAATGTGTCGAGCCGGGTGACAACTGGGCCGATTGATTTGTTGCCGGTCAGTTGCGGGAACGCCTTGCGCCAGTAATAGACAACCTCGGGATCGGAAACGCCCTCAAGGAAACTGGCGCGGAATGCCGGGTCAATGAGGAACCGACGGAGATCGGCAAGGGTTCCGCCTTGCTCGCTTTCCAGAAAGGCGAGAATCGCATTCCGTAAAACGGCGCTCATGGTGTCGCCCCAACTCGTGCTGAGGCGCTCAAAGACAGAAATGAGGTCGGACGAGAGAACGGTTTTTTCAAGATCGGAGTGGGCAGAGAGGATATTGAATCCAATGGAAAATTCTTCATCCGATGGATCAAGGAGCACAACGTCACCGACACGCTTCTTGGGAATGACAGACAGGATGCGCTCAATCAAATCACCATGAGGGTCGAGAACCGCAAGCCCCTCGCCTCGCTCGATGTCCTCGCGAATCAGATTGAAAAGGAGGGTCGATTTCCCGGTGCCGGATGCACCAACGATGTGCATGTGCCGGACTCGCTCACGGTGCGATAGATAGACCGGCGTCTCTCTTCCGGCGTGGTTGTTCCATCCAAGAAAGACGCCTTGGCTGCTCGTGAGTTCCTTTGGTGCGCTTTTCGTCCGGCCAGATTGAGTGCCGAGTTTTGCAGGTTGGATTTCGGGGGATGGCAGGTGAACGAATCCTGCGAGTTCTTCCGCGTTGAGAAGCATCCCGGTTCGGCGGGTCTGGCGAAGAATGATGTCCTCCTCCCGTTCGCGGGGCGGATACCCTTCGCTGCCGAGCAGCCCGAGTTCGTTTCCATCCGGTCGGGAAAACGCCTGGAAAGGCGATGCCATTTCGGAAACGAGATTCCATGCGCGTTCCTCACTTGCGGAACATGCAACCACTCGAACACTTGCCGCATACAGGGGTTGCGAGATTTTCTTCCGCGCGTGTGCAACAAGATCAGGCCGGTTCACAAAGAATGGGCCTCCCTCTCCATCGGTCACGGCGCGAAGGGCGCTTTCGCTCCATGCGTGACGCACGGGTTGGAAAATCACCTGGTAAAGTGCAAGCTCCCTTTCGCCCAAATCGGCGGCGACGCCAATCAGGCCGGTAAACACGTCGTTCTTAGGTAGGCCAAGGGGAAGCATGAATTCGCGCTCAAGGGCAAATTCAGTGACCGCGATATGAGGGGCCGATTCCTGCCATGCAGAAAGCAGCGCTTCGCTCTGTTCGACGCATTCGACGCCTGGGAAGTGGGCGGAAACCTGCCGGGCAACCGTGGCTGCGTCTTCCGGGCTGCACGCAAACTGGATGGCGATGCGGGAATGATTTGCAAACACTTCAAATGAAAGCGGGGATTGGCACGCGCTCAGTGCAATCATACACGCCTGCATGTCCGCTGCGCTGAAATGTTCGCGTTTCGGAAGTGAGAGTTTCACTTCGACAACCGTGCTGCGCTCGAAAATCTCTGGTTCGGCTTGTTCCTCTTCTTCCTCGTCGGCGGGCGACTCCACCGCGGGGCCGCGGAAAAATGATAGGAATCGGCTGCCGATGGTCTCCCGACGCCCCTCGTCAACAGCATTTCCGCGCGGTAGAAAATGGCCGGGGAATGGATAGAACGGCGGTTCCGGCGATACGGGCATGTCGAAGAGTAGCCCGCCCCGCCCACGCATTTCCCAGCGGTAAAACTGCTCAGTCAACTGCTCGTCGATCTGACCCATGCGTTCACTTCCGAATTTGTTTCAAAAAGGTGGCGACAGTCTCTTGCGCTTGCCTCGGGTCGTTCTTGAAATCAACAAGCTTCACACCCTTGGCTACGGTGACTTCCTCAACCTTGGCCTTGACGATCCTCTCCACGAGATCGCAATACATGAGCCGGGTGTCTTCGCGATAGTAGCTCTCTTTCCGCAAAAATGCCTCATAGCACGCGCCCAAGACAGGGATGCGTAAAAGCACTGCGTCAAGATCATGAAGGCCTATTGCGAGCGCATTGTTGAGAAACACAAGAAGCGCGAGCGCCGTCACGCCAAAAACGATTCCGCCAATCATGGGGCCAAAGACATAGACGTAAAGGAGCACGATCCCGGCAAGGAGAGATAAGAGAATAATCACTTCCCAAAAGCGAAGCACGAACGGGATTTCAGCAAAGCGCCAACTGAAAAACCAGCCCGTTCCAAACGGAGCGGAGCAAATATCAAAAACGAGCCGCTCACGGCGCATCCGCAAATACTCGCGTTTGAAAGAAAGCAATCCGCCCTCGGCGAATTCCTCCCGGCTTATCTCAAGCCCTGGGACTTTTGCATCCGCGAGTTCCTTCTCGACCGCCGCATAGAAGTCCGCAGTGGAGGATTCAAAATTGGGCACAAGCGCGTACCAGTGGGTGAACACTTCAGGTTTCTTTCGTTTCCAGATTCCGAACATAGGGCGTTATCCTTTCTTGTCTCTGGCTGATTGTTTGATGATCTTGAGGCCGTTGGGTGTGGCTTGGATTTCCAGATACATCTCGCAGACGCCGCTTGATGATCCGCCGCTAACGTCTTCGTTGCTATATTGGACGGTGTAAACGGCAAGGAACCGCGTGGGTGATATTTCTTTCACCCCGATTTCACCCAGAATCACATTCAAGCTCCGAACAGCATTATTGTGGAAGCGGAGCTGCTCCATGTTGATCTCCTGGCGGGTCACGTTCCGCCCGAAATATTCCACCCGGTCGGCGTAGTCGGTGACAATCCTGTCGATATTATGCTTGGTGACGGCTTGATGGTGATCCCGGATGAACGCCCGGATTTTATTCGCCCTTTCGATTTCAGCCGGAGAAGGGGTCTTAACAGGAGGCGGTGTGCTGGCCGGTGTTGCGGTGGGTAGTGATGTGGTTGCTGGCTGAGGGGGTGGTGCTTGCGGTTCCGGGGGTGTATTCGCATCGGGAGCAGGATTCTTCTGTTTCGCTGGAGAAATCCCGGTAAACACGATGTGTCCTGTTTTGGTATCGAACTCCGGAATGTAGGCGTAGCTGGCTCCCTCTCCTCTCTCGCATTTTGGGAGCGGTGTATCTGCCGGAGGCTGGGAATTCATTCGCATCCAACCCGTGCCGACCGTATTGAACCCGCCATTGAGGAAATAATTTGGATCAACGATGACATCTGCCGGGAGGATGGGCTGCCAATCTTGGACGACCCAACCGCTGACATCCGCTCCTTTCCAAGTATCGAACCGCATCAGCGCGTGAATCTGGCTCCGATCCGCATCAACCACCTTTTGATTCAGCGGATTGATCACCGGCGGACAGACGAATCCGCGCAATTCATGCATCGAGAGAATCTCATTCACCTTTGCAAATTGAGCTTCTTTATCGACTTCGGTTTTCGATGTGGCGGCCAAGCCTCGCGCGGGAGTGTCGCGCAAGCCCAGGTAAAACAAATCCACACGCTCATTCCGCGCCCGGATGAAGATGCTTCCGTCTGTTGTGGAAAGCAAAACGTCATTTTGGGAAAGACGAATTTCGGGAAGGTAGCGAAGATAAGCGCTTTCGTTCGAATCAAGCGCGAGTGTTATTTGTGCGTTCACCATGCAGGCGCGATTGTTGTTGCCCAGTGAATAGCTATTGGGACAAGGAAGGACTGTCGCGCTCCAGCGTGTGTTGCGGGGAAGGACGTATGTCGGCGTATCAATGATGCTCTTGCGGTCAGCCTCGCTCAAAGCCTTCCACTTCTCGGACTGGGCAATGGAAAGAACCCGCAACGAATCGAGGGAGAAGATTTGCGGCGTGTCGGCGGACTTGATCAGGATTTCCTCCTCAGCCCACCACAGCAGATTGCCCTTCGGCCAGGTATACGAAGCCATTTTGTTGACCGGGAGCGGAATGGTGCGGCGCGATTCGAGATCAAGCACGGTCAATGGGGGCTGATTCCCGGAGCCCACACAAAGAATCCGCTTCGAATCAGGCGACCATGCAAGGTGCTCATTGCCTTCCGGCACATTGGCGGTGAAAACAGGGGCGAGCGTCGTAATGTCGATCACCACAACGGACGATGCTTCAGCACAGTAGGCAAGAAGCTTGCCATCAGGAGCAAGGGAAATGGGAGAGTTGGCAATCCGCCCCGCGAGCGATTTGGTTGCGATAACAGTCAGGCGCGAAGCATCCGCATCCGCAAACCCCTCCGGCTTTGAATATTGAAAGGGAATCGGAGTGGGTGCGGGTTGCACGGTGGTCACAATGCGTGCGGACGCGACTGGTGCAGGTTTGGGACGCGCTCCGAACCATATGGGGAAAAATGGCGAGAGGAATGCGGCAACAACAAGAAGTGCAAGCAGCAGTCTCGGGGCGTTGGCCGCGAACCGCTTTGGTTCAACGGTGCCCGACATTTGCGGGAGATTCCGCGCAAAGGAAGCTGGTGAGCGCAACAGCACCGCAATCAACCCTCCCAAAATTCCGGCCACAATTCCCGGCACAACCGACATGCACGCGCTGACGAGCGGGTAGAAGTCCGGCGAGGATGCGTGCCCGCTTCCAGCCAAAGAGAGGGCAATTCCAAGGAGGAGGCTGGCAGCCGCCACTACGCTGCCGATTGTCCCCGCACGGAATCCGCAGGCAATCCCAACGCCAATGCCAGCCCTGGGGGGTATCTCGCGCCAGTTATTGAGGGTCGTGGCGATGAATCCTCCAAAAAAAGAAAAACCGCATACCAGAGAAAGTATGCGGAGCGAGGGAGAGAGGGTGATTTGAGAGGCGACCGGGAGGTAAGTGACGAGAAATCCTCCCGAGGAGACAAGCGCGGCGATGAACCTGGCTTTGTGCCCGGAATGTGAGGGTGGATGGGGCGAGTTTGGCATAACAAAAAGCTCCTTTCCGACAGGAGCTTATGAAATCGGAATCGCACGGATTTTGCAATTCCAATTTACTAAACAAGATGGAATGTTACTCTGAAAATTATGCAATCGGATCAACACTGGCAGAAAGTGGCTGAGCGGCTCGCTGAAGGCGGCTGGTCATGGCAGCATTGCCAGTTTTCCGACCGGAACGGCCACTCCCTCCACATGGCGGAAGCGCACGATCTCGATGGCATTACGCATGCCGTGGTAGCGGAAAGCGTTAACCCGGCTTTCGCGGCGCTGGAAGAGTCCATTCGGGTCGCGGGTGAATAGCCAAAGAAAACACCCTCTCCTTTCGGGGAAGGTGTTGGTTTTCAGTAATCCTCTGGGAGCAGAACAGCGGTGACTGATCTATCCCGTCACCGGTGTTCTGTGGGACATTGAGGATTCCTTCTGGTGACACCACTTCACGTAGACACCTTTTTGGTAGAGGCTATGAGGCGGGGAATATTTATCAATGTGTTATCAATGCGGCGAACCCTGGAAAGTGACAGAATGGCCTCGCCATCGAAATAGGGCCACGTCCTTAGAAGACGTGACCCACCCAAAGGTCGAACTTTGGGATTTCGAGGCACAACCCACATACTACTATGAAAAGTGCCTCGCTGATTAAGTATCTCATTGAGTGGCTGCTCGGTAAAGCCACGGCCCATAGCAGAAAACAAAAACGGAAATCTGTCAAATTGACAGTTCGTGGTGTGTTTTTTGACGCGGGTTTGGCGGCTTGGGAAACATCCCAAAACCCTGAGGAAGTTACGCCAGACGTGGATTGGAATTGATTACTGAATGGCAGTGCCATCTTACCCTAGATCAAAGTAAATCCTCGGGAAAAAATGGCGCTGCCGTATTTTTCTTGTGGCTCGTTTGAAAAGAACGCCTTCCATGCCAATATGTCCATGTTAAGAGGCTTTTTCTTTTCATTACAGCATACAATTTCAGGATCTTCGTCTTGCGCGCAGACTGCCAATAAAGTTCCATCGACAGATAGTTCAGCGAGGTCGTCAGAACGGGGTTCGCGTGAAAATTGCAACTCGGTATGGAAAACATATTGTGTGTATATATTTCCTGGAGCATCTGGAGATATGCGCGTGATAACACCGTAAGGCTGAAACTTGAACTTTTGTTGCGGCAAGTTTAATTTGTACCCGAGCAGATGCCCCAGCACACTATTTCTTCCTTCGCAAAATGCGTTCTCACTGCACTCTGGCTGCTCTCTACAGAGTCCAATCCATGCTTCCATATAACCAGGAATGTTGGCGCCTATTTCATAGCTCGCCCCGAAGAGAATTGAACATCCAGTGGTTTGCTGATACTTGATTCCTTTTGGACTTCTATTGGCTACCAACCAGTGCGGCTTGGAGCCATTCCACTTAATCGTGAAAATTGCACTCGGTTGAAAATAATGGCGTCTAGTGGCTGTTTTCTGTTCGATCGACTTGAAATATTCCATCTCACTTGAAGAAACAACAGAACGGAAATTGGGAGCATCGCAGAGCGTTTCCAAGGCTGTTCGTATTTTTAGCGCGTCTTCGCAGAGGATCATTTTTAAATCTTTCCGTACAATTCCGTTGGGAGAGGATATATGGATTCTGACAAGGCTGTACGGAGCCAGATCCAAAACCTTTTCCAAGCGCCCCCTGATTTCTGGATTGGCAGAGTCATCTCCCTGCAAAATTCGGCACAGATAAGCATGGCTTAGTTTCAAGCCAGACGCCTCGAGTGCATTCGCTAAGCTTTGCAGGCCCGATAATCCAGTTCGTTTCCGCGCATCCGATACAAGCGCAATTTCAGCGCTAGAGAGCGGCTCCAGTTTGCGTCTTCCCATACTTTTTCTCCAGTTGTTATTGGGGGCGCCATTATTTTTTACCTTGCCTCTTAATTTTTCAAGAAAAACACCCTCCTCTTTCGGGGAAGGTGTAGGTTTTTAGTAATCCTCGGGGAGCAGAACGGTTGTGACCGATCTATCCCACTCGGTGATTACGTAGAATTTGACGCCGCTCGCGGTGTGGTAAACCGAAAGTAGGCGTCCGCCAGATGCAAGGGCATCTTCGTTCAATTTCCAGTCCTCTTCGCAGAGGTCGCCCCAGTCGCCAAGGATGTGGCGGTGCAGGGCATAGAGGATGTCGTCAATTGATACCGACTGAACGGCGTTCCGTGTTGCCATCAGCTGCCCTGGGGCAAACTTTGGCACCCTGTCTTTTGGATCGGGTTCTATGCTCATGGGAACCTCCCTTCGGGAAAGGGAAGCACAGCGCGAAGCTCGGCGGGCGACAAATGCTCCGGCTGCACCTCGCGACTGCCAAGATGGACGGTGTGGGCGTAGAGGCGTTTGGAGAGGCGCGTGAGCGCATCGGCCTGGCCTTTCCGTCCGGCTTCGTCGTTGTCCAGAAAGAGCATCACACGCCCGTCCTCTTTGCAGAGGCGAACGATGCTCTCCTCCTGTTCCATTGAGAGACTCGATCCCATCAGGGCGACAACTCTCTCATATCCCGCCTGATGCAGTTTGATCGCATCGAAGTAGCCTTCAACCACCACGAGCGGTGCATCGCTGTCACACGTCGTCGCGCGGTGCTGATTGAACAACTCAAGGTTCTTTCGGAACCCTTGGGGCAACTTGTATTTGCCCACACCTTCTCCGGGCACCCCCGGCCAGCGTCCGGCGTAGGCGACAAGCTCTCCCTCCATGTTGTGGATAGGGATCGCAATGTAACCCCGCAGAAGCCCCTTGCCGCAATAGCCAAGCCCGAATGCCGCAATTGTATCTTCCGTGAGCCCGCGCTCGCGAAGATACGGATGCTCGGCATCGAGTTTGTTCAATGCGAACTTCAATGTCGGGTTGCTGTGCGGCTGATCCGCCTCGGCGGGTTCAATCACTGGCGTTTGCTCCTGCCTCGGAGAATCTTCCGAGACGGTCGGGACAACAGGGTCACTTTGCTGCACTGCTGCCGCCACTTCCGGTTGCTGTTCTGATACCGCTCTGGGAAACCACTTCTGAATGAGCAGTGCCGCATCACGGAATTCCACTCCTTCCTTTTTCGCCACGAAGTCAATGACGTTGCCGCCGCTCTGGCATTTGCCAAAGCAGTTCCAGCAATTCTTTGACGCGCTCACCCGAAAGTGAGTCTTGTTTGTCCCGCCGTGGATCGGACATGCGCCGCTCATGCGGTCGCCGTTTCCGCTTTTGGCAAGACTCTGGAGAATGCCGTAACGCTCCAGAATTTGTACAATGGATACCTGCGATTTGATCGCTTTGAAATCAACCCACGCAGCTTTTGCTTGGGCCATAATGAACTCCTCCTGTTAAGTGTTGGTTTTGTCCTGCACGAGTGTGCAAAGGAACCCCTTAATTATACCATGCCCAGCTCGTGCAATGGATTGCCCTCGCGCATTTGATCCGGGCAGGTAAAGAGGAACAATGGTGACTCCTTTCCGTGTGCCTGTTGGCAAACCTCCTGCATCCGCTCCATGCGTTCCTTGGAGCGAACCACAAAAAGCACCTTAAACCCTGCGATGCCGAATCGCTTTTTCAAAAGTCCGGTTTTGAAACTGCGCGAGTAGGCCAGGACTTTGCGATGGATGGAAGAGAGCGCAAGGCTCTTGCGCATGATCGGCATGGTGCCCCGATCCACCTCAAGGAAATAATAGAAGCGGCGCGGTGCATTCGCGTCTTCCACACGTTCCACGGCAAAGAAACCATCAGGGATCACGCCAACTGCCTCGGTCTCCTTGCCGGATTTGATTGTGACGCGCCATTGCAGGCGCTTCGCTGATACCTCGTTGTGAAGAGTGGAGAGGATGGCTTCCTCCTCGATAAACCGAACGCTGCCGCGCCTGCTGGCTTGCTCGATAGAAATCAGAGCCTCGGCAACCGCCAGCGTGTGCGAAATGGCAAGGGCAGAGACGGGCCTGGATTCCTTTCCCGAACCGGTTCCATCCTGAACAATAGCAGTTCCTTTGCGTGTCGGCGCATACACGAACTCGGCAATTTCCCCGTTGTAACGGAGTGCCAATTGCGCCTTGGGCCGGTCGAGAAATCCGGCGTGATAGAGGCGCTGCAACCGGCGCACAATGTTTTGCCTGCTCCCCGGCACAAGGGAAAGAATCAGGCCGGTGGTGAGTAGTCGGTATTTTCGGACAGCCGAAAGAATCGCCCTGTCCCGGTCGGTCAGGCGAATGGGTTCTGAAAGGGTGATGCGCTTAAAACGTGGCCTCCGGGCTACGTTTTTCTCCATGCCACAATATTATACCATGACACAGGTGAGGCTATCCACATTGCCGCATTTTCTAATCTGTAATACAATTTCGGTGTCGTTAATATTTTCCGTTCATTTGAGGCTCGGGAAAAAGGAACGACATGCAAAGCCCGCGTCACATTGGGGATACGGGTTTTTGTATTGCTCGGCTTCTCCTTACTCCTGTCCCCATCGCTCCACCCAGCGCCGTAGCTTTTCCTCCACGGTGAGGCGTTCGGAGGCGTAGCGCTGGCGGGAGTTGCGGATAATCGCGTCTTTGCTTCCTGATGAGGCAGACTCGTTGAGAGCTGTCTTTCCGCGAAACGGTTGTTCCGCGCCGTCAATGGCGCATGGCTTCACGAGAATATGGAAACGCTCAAGATCAACGAAGTGGCTCGGGGCGAAAGCGTTGGCGTATTCGTTTGCCAATAGCTCGGCGTCGGAGAATCCGGTTTGGAAGGCGATGGTCGTGCCGACGTTCCCGAAAACGGCATCGCGGATGTTCGGCTGAAGTTGGCTTGTGAACTGGTGGGAAAGCACCAGAGAGAGGCGAAACTTTCTCGCTTCCGAAAGGATGGAAGCAAACGCAGCCGTGGTGAAGTTTTGAAACTCATCAATGATGAGGCAGAAATCCCGGCGTTCGGATTCTGGCATTGCGGAGCGCGCCATGGCTGCGCGTTGGAATTCTGAGACAAGGAGCGAGCCAATGAGATTCGCCGGGGCATCGCCAATGGCTCCCTTTGCGAGATTGGCGATGAAAATGCCTCCGCTGTTCATCAGGAACGGCAGGTCAAGTTTCCGCTTCACCTGGCCCATCATGTTTCGCAGCACCGGGTTCGTCACCAGTGCGCCGATCTTATTTTGGATGGGCGCGATGGCCTCTTGCCGTAAGCGCTGGTCGTAGCCCTCAAACTCCTCCGTCCAGAATGCCTTCACAAACGGGTCTTCGATCTGGCGAACCACCCACGCTCGGTAAGACTCATTCGTGAGCATCTTGGAAAGCCCAAGAAGCGTCGTATGCTCGGCGTCCAGGAGGGCACGGATGCCGTTGTAAAGGATGTATTCGAGTCGAGGCCCCCATGAATCACCCCACACGTTTTTGAGAGCCGAAACAATTCCGGCAGCAACCGTGGGCCGCTGGTCTGCCGGGACATCGGCCACGATGTTCCATGCGATGGGATGCTCGCAGTCGGACGCGTTGAAATACACCACCCGCGCGGCATCACGGCGGGGAAGCAGGTCAAGCAGGGAGGTGGCGAGGTCGCCATGGGGGTCGATCAGAGCAACGCCTTGGCCGGACTCTACCAGTTCCAGAAAAAGATTCTTGAGAAGGGTCGATTTTCCCGTACCCGTTTTCCCGACAACATAAAGATGCCGCTGCAAAGCGGCCTGAGAAATCTGGAAGGGCGATTCGACACCGCCCCACCCCTGGCGCAAGCCAAGGGAAATGGGTCGTGGTTTTGGCATATCTCGAAGACAGCCTCCATTCCGAAAATCCGCGCATCCCTTGTTAGCACGAAAAAGCTGCCGACATCCGCCGTGTTTGGGCGAGCCGGGGAGGCAATGGAGACCGTCTGCGAAACCCGAAGGCGCGGCCTTCGGTCACACGTCCACCCTATATTATACCGCACTCAGGCCGCGCCGTTTACCAGTCGCAACCGCTAACGGCTTCTCAGCATCTTCGCAGTCCCTGCCAACCATTTTCCTGTCTCGGGGTGTTGGACGGCCAACCGCCCTAGAAATTCAAGGCTGTCCCGTATCGAGGCTGGCAACTCCGGCATGTAGGCGGGCTGCTCCTCTTTAACTACCGAAGGTGATTTCACAAGGCTGATAATGCGAACCAGGGGTTCGATGGATTTGGGCGTTTCGTCATGCAGATGGGCAACCACCAAGGCCACGCATTCTTCCTCAGATAAGGCCGAGCAGATTTTTTCGAGAAGCACAACATCAGGGCGCGTCCTTCCGTGGACATACTGATGCAGATTCGAGGTGGGTATTCCCACTTTTGCGGCAAAAGTTGCGCGGCTTTCGCCGCTTTTTTCAATGATCGCCCGCAAGGCGGTGGAAAAATAGCTCATGCGTCCACAATTATTGAATTTCCGTTAAAAAGGGAAGATTTTGCTTGAGGCGTCCCGCTTTTGTGAATATTCCGTATTCATGGACGACCAAGCAGCCGAAATCGAAATCTTGAGGTTGTTCCTCAGCTATTCCCGAACCCTTTCCTTGTCGGGAACCCCGCAACGGAAAATCGCCGCCGCCAAGTGGGAAATTTTCTTCCAGAAACAGCTTTCAGAAGTGGAAAGGGACCCTGTCGCGGGAAACGAACCATCCGGGCAGGAGTCTCGCACGCAAACAGGCGCATAAACACCCGACATTCTCGCAGAGCAAAAACAACACCAAAAAGGAGAAATCAAATGAGCGACATTGACCAATATCGTGAAGGTTACGAACGTGGACTCAAAATGAAGCACGAGTTTGAGGAGAAGAACATCGTTGAGGTGGTTCTGAATTCACTCTCGTATACAGCAGATGCTGTTGATCGCGAACTCACCCTGACTGATGAAGCCAAGCGAGGCTACAAGGACGGGGTTGAGGGCAAGGATTTCAATGCGCCAGAAGGAGAGAGTAATTCAGGCGGATGCTTCGTCAGCACGGCATGCTGCGAAGCGATGGGCCTTAGCGACGACTGCGAGGAATTGCAAACCCTCCGCCACTTCCGTGACACCTATCTTCTCGCGTCCCGCGAAGGGGAGAAAGAAGTGGCAGCCTACTACGCCCATTCTCCGCGAGTGCTGAAAAAAATCCGCTCTGAGGCGAATTCAAGAGAAACCCTTCGACGCATCTATCACGAATTGGTCGTGCCTACTGTGAAAATGATCCACAGAAAGGAATATGCCGCCGCGCATACCCATTATCGCACGTTTGTGCGGGATTTGTGTTCGGATTCCGAAGAGTAACAACTCGGTGATATTAGGACATGGAGGCCCCAACTGTTTTGGAAAAACAGATACGCGCAGCATCCGCTTGATGTCCACGGGCGGATAGTAGTGTGCTCATTGGCGGCATCGGCTGAGGCGTCAAGAGTGTGCTTGAAAAATCACCGTAACCGAAGACTCCAGCATCCCACGAAACCAACTCTCTCTCACCTCCAGCCCTTTCCAAAATGCAAGTATTATTCTATAATATCGTAAGACCGGAAAAGGCATTTCGCCTGGTTCGGAAAGGCAAAACTCTTGCCCAAATAGAAAGGAGGTGCTCATTGAGCGCCAAACAGTTCATTCAAAAGTTGCTGCATGTGGGCACCGGATGGAGCCTCTACTCGGCATGGAGTTGGGTCTATGACAATCCTCTCTGGCTCGCCGTGATTGGCTGGCTCGGGGTTGGCGTGGGCTCGGCGCTTCTCACCCTCGGCGCGATGGTCAACAATTTCGTTTTCCTGGTTGCATACCAGAAGAACGAAAATGATTGGCTCGGCGTCAACGGGTTCGAGCGGCTGAAACAGGACGGTGAGAAATGGGCTCAAAAAGCTCAATGCCACACGAACCCACTGATCCGTGCGCTTCTCTGGGTGCCTGCCGGGTTCTTCCGCCTCCTCGTATGGGCCGTGCGGAAAAACAATCTCTTGGCGTTTGTCGTGCTTTCCCTATACGGAGACTCGTTCATCACAACGGCGTTTCTCCGGGGCAAGGTGGGAGGCAGACTCACCACGAAAGATTACACGACGTTTCTGGCGAGCACGGCCTTGAGCTGTGCTTACTGGAGCCTTCGCAACGGTGCCATTCTCGTCCTCCTCAAAGGCGGATGGGAAATGGGCAAGCAACTCATGCATTAACCAAAGCCGCGTTATCCTAGTATTCTAGGACGCGGCATTTTGTTTGAACATTAAAGAAGACCTCTTGCTCTAGTTAATTTCTCGTAATCATATATAATTAAATCACTTGTGAGCAAATTCACGGAATGATTCAGAAACACTGGTGTCCAGTTAACTGATGTGGAGTCCGTCATAAAGTCCTGATGAAGAACCAGAAGCGAACGTGGAAGGGTGTGAACGATTTGAACTCGCTCTGTGATTTCGCCGCCGTCCCCGCTCCAAT
>CAIYQA010000259.1 GCA_903928175.1 uncultured Spartobacteria bacterium
ACTCCGCCAGGAGCGCCGCGCGGCCGTCATTGTCGGCGATGACCGGGACCCCGAATCTCTGCCTTATCTCCGATACGATTGGGTAGCCTTCCATCCCCTTTACTTTTCCAGGCAAAAGGACCACCCCCTGGTTTGGATCGACCACCCCGGTGAGTGCCATGCCGATCGCTTGAGGCGGCCTGCCGATCTGATCGCGAATGGATTCCAACCGGGTCATGACCTCCTCCACATTGGCGGCCATGTCCAGTTGGGGATTTGAACTGAAAATCCCTTCGGCTAGAAAGCCTTTCCCGGGCTGGTAAGCGGCCCATTTGATGCGGGTGCCGCCCCAATCCAAACCCATCACATAAGATTCGTTCATACAATTTCCAAGATCGCGCCTTGTTTGCGCAACGCTTCGCGAAGATTTGCCGGATTCACAGAACGCGGTGCATCGCCCAGGGACAGGGCCTCGACCGCCGCCACGCCTGCCGCCTGGCCCATGGCCATGCACTGGGCCATGGAGCGCACGCTGGCATGCGCATCGTGCGTGGAGGAAAAACACCGGCCCGCAACAAGCACATTCTGGCCGTCGCGCGGGACCAGGGTGCGGTAGGGAATGCCGACGCACTGGCCCTCCGGAAGGTAGGCCCAAGCCGTGTCCTCCCCCCCGTGGTGATCTTCAATGGGCGCCCCGCAAAGCCCGATCTGATCCTCAAACTGTTTGGCGCTCAATACATCCTCGCGCGTCAGGCGATACTCTCCATAAACCCGCCGGGTTTCTCGAACCCCAATCTGAAATCCAAAAGTTGAAAGCTGGGCTTTTTCGTAACCTGGAACGCAGTCCCGCAGAAACCGGATGTATTCGATGGCCTGGCGCCGTCCTTCCATTTCGGCATCTGAGAGCAACTGCGGGTCGGTGGCGTTGATTGCCTTTTCACCCCGCCGGAAGTAGGAGGGCAAGCGGGTCATGATGGTCGCCGACATGTGATCGACCGGGGTGATGTGGTCGCTCCCTTCCTTGCGCGGGAGTTGGTATTTGCCGCTCTCGGCGGCCGCAGCCATGAGCTGGTGGAACTGTTGCTTGGAAATGTTCTTTCGCTTGGCGAAATCAACATTGGCCATCTTGAAGGTGGTGGTCAGGGTTTGTGCCGGATCGTTCTCCCCGGCAAGCTCGTAGCCGATTCCGGCAAAATGGCAAAGGTCGGCATCGCCGCTGGCGTCAATAAAGAGGCTGGCGGAAAAGCGCCTGAGCCCCAGCTTGGTGGCAACGATTACAGCGGTGATGCGGCCCTCTTTGGCCTCCACATCCTGAACCCATGCCCCCAACAAGACGTTGACCCCGGCTTCCACCGCCAGAGTCTCCCAGACCACCTTCAGGTATTCAGGATGATAGGTCACACCGGTCCCGGCGCCGTGTGTGTTGGGGCGCTCCAGCCAGGAATCATACCGGCGCAATTGTTCCATGACGTCCTCGGAAATCCCGCCCACCACTTTCCTGGAGAGCTTCCCCGGCGTGTAGAACCCATAAAAGGTGTCCAGCACGGCTGTGCTGGTTCCGCCCAGGAAGGGAAGCCGGTCCAACAGAAGGGTGCTGGCCCCACCTCGCGCCGTCGCAATAGCGGCTGTCGCCCCTGCCGAGCCCGCTCCGAGCACAATCACATCAAAAGCAGGGCCGTTTTCTATTTTGGTTGAATAGGTTCTCATGAGA
>CAIYQA010000260.1 GCA_903928175.1 uncultured Spartobacteria bacterium
ATGCAACCCCGACACACGCCAGAAATGAAGCTATCAACGGAAACCCTACCAATAAAGTAGGCTTACCGCAACCGCCAATTCTTGAACCGGCGCTTCTTTCGGATGATGCGCTTGAAGCCCTGGACATCCCGACGCGCCGTTCCTTGCTGGGCGATTGGTTCAAAGCCGGGGATTATGGCGTTATCTACGGGCGGCGCGGCCTTGGCAAGTCGTGGCTCGCTATGGGCCTTGCGCGGGCCTTGGCAGAAGGCCGGGACTTTGGGCCATGGAAATGCGCGGCGGCGCGACGTGTGCTCTACGTGGATGGCGAAATGAGCTTGGATGATTACCGGGAGCGCGTTCGGCTGCTTTCCGAAGGATCGGGTAATATGTTAACCCTCTCCCATCAAGCCGTATTTGACCAGACACAAAAGGCGCTCTGCCTTTCGGATATTAGTCAGCAAGACGAACTGACCCGCCTTTGCGAACGTGAGGGAGTGGACGCGCTCTTTCTCGATAACGGCGCGTGCTTGTTCCGGGGTGTTGCGGAAAACGATGCCGACGATTTCAGGGACAAGATTGAAGGATGGTTGCTTGATTTACGGCGGCGGGGTGTGGCCGTTGTTCTCGTGCTTCATGCCGGGCGCAATGGGGCGATTCGCGGCACAAGTAAGCGCGAGGATGCCGCTTTCTGGATTCTGAGGCTTGATGATGCCGGGGAACCAGACGGTGGACACGGGGCGCGGTTTATCACCCGGTTTGTAAAGAACCGCAACGCCAGCCAAGACCCGCCGCCGATGGACTGGCACTTCACGCCGGACGGGAGGAAGACGCTTATTACTTACCGGGAAGCCGATTCGATGGCGATTTTCCGGCAATGGATAGAGGACGGCCTGAATACCTGTTCAGAATTGGCAGAGGAAATGGGCGTCACCAAAGGCACGATTTCAAAGATGGCGAAGCGGGCCGAACGCGACGGATGGCTAACCAGACAAGGGCGAAAGTATGCAATCAACGAACCATAAGTGCCGCCGCTTTTCATGGAAACGAACGGAAACAAAACGGGTGTCTCGTTTCCGTCTTTTATCGAAAAGGCAGAATATCTCGTTTCCTGTTGTTACTCTGAGGGAAACCAAAATCGGCCTTCGTTTCCGGTTTCGTTTCCCTCTCGTTTCCTGTTTCCCCTCTATAGGTGCGAAACGGGAAACGAAGGATTGAACCCCATGAAAAGAATCACCTTCACCGCTGCGCAGGCGGCACAACTGGAACCACTCATGCGTGAGGCTTACGCGACGGGCGGAACCGTCTTTGCGCAAGTCAAGTGGGCTACATTTCCGAACCATGAAACCCTTGTCGTCTCATGCCATTTCATTCCCGCAGAATCCTCAAAGCGCATTCGTGCGTTCCTGACCAAAGAGGCACAGAGAATCGCCAAGACGCCATTAGAGAAGGAGTCCGCCGTATGATCCTCGCAATTGATCCAGGGAGCGCACAGACAGCCCTTGTAGAATGGGATGGAGCGCAAATCATAGAGCGGCGTATCCTTCCAAACTTGCAGGCCCTTGAGCTTATTGGCGCGACCAAAGCCGACGCGGTTATTGTTGAGATGGTCGCTAGCTACGGAATGCCCGTAGGAAAGGAAGTTTTTGAAACAGTCCTTTGGATCGGGCGCTTTATTGAGCGGGCCAATGCCACAGGAAAGCCGGTTCGCACGGTTTACCGGAAGGACATCAAGCTGCACCTGTGCCACTCCATGCGGGCGAAAGATGGCAACGTGAGGCAAGCGCTTATTGATCGGCTCGGAGCGCCGGGGACAAAGAAAGCGCAAGGTATCACCTACGGAATCAGCAAAGACCTTTGGGCTGCGCTGGCCGTGGCCGTCTATGCCCACGATAACCCGGAAGCCGGAGACACCAGAGCCGACATCCATGCCAAGGGGGGGGTGGGGATAGGTTCTTCCGAGGGGGTGGGGATGCGGGTAGCGAAACAGGCACCGCTTCTCTCTAGTCACAAGAAAAATTTTCAACACGATCCACCACAACAAACTAACAAAATATGAAAACTGTTAAACAAACC
>CAIYQA010000261.1 GCA_903928175.1 uncultured Spartobacteria bacterium
AAAGTGTAAAGGATCCTCGGCTCGCACAATGGGGTGCGCGCCGTTGGCGCTGAATGCAAAGTCTCCACATTACACCACTTTTATTTGCACCCCCCTTTGCGATTCGCGCCTAAAAGGTTCGGGAACTCCAAACGGGGGCAAAAAGAGGTTTTTGGTCGTAATCGTCACACAATTGTAACATTCATGTCATGCGTTTGTAACAACCAGGGGGTCAGCTTTGCCCCGTTGATTCCATCGTGGCTTCCGGGAATTTTATTTCGGGGCAGCGGCGGTTCAATACTCAACCAACAACCTACCTCATGACAAAAAAATTCCTTACGACTCTGGCGCTGTCCGGGGTTCTCATTATTGGCGGCGGAGCCGTTGCCCGCGCGCAAGATAGCGGCGCCCTGCTCGACGCGCTGGTCCGTAAAAAAGTCCTCACCTCGCAAGAGGCGGAAGATGTCCGCGCCGATCTCGTTCGCGAAAATGCAGCGAGTAACGCGGGCAAGATCCAGCTCTCAAACTCGATCACGAGCCTCCAACTTTCCGGCGACATGCGTATCCGCTACCAGCACGATAACAGGGATCCGCAGGTCGAGACGCCGCTTGCGGGAACGAACTACCTCGTCAGCGCCAATGATACGGCGTTCATCAACACCCATTATTTTTCCAAGGGCGACAAGACGACCAAATTCACCTCCAGCAACTGGACAACCGACGCGAAGGGCAATGTTGTGGCTGCCTCCGACGTGTATGACTCCAACGGCAAATTGCTCGCCCACAGCGGGGCCCGCTTGCTGACCAGCAGCGGCAAACCGATCAAGGGAACCATCAACCCCGCCACGAACGGGATCGGCGGCGGCATTCGGCGCGATCGCGAACGGATCCGCCTGCGCTTGAACGCCGACTTCCAGTTGGGCGCAAACTTCTTTGGCGGAGTGCAGCTCCAGACGACCCAGAATTCCGACAGCGGCAACCAGACCATGGCCGACTCCAGCACCGGCGCTTCGGGCTTCTCCAACTACAACATCTACCTCAGCCGCGCTTACTTTGGCTGGAACGCGAACGACTGGCTCACCCTCGTGGGCGGCAAACAGCCGAATCCGTTCTACACGACGGACATGGTTTGGGATCCGGACATTAATCCCGCGGGGTTTGTGGAGAAACTCGATCTCATCCGGCTCTTCAATGGCACCCTCGGCGAAGTGCTGGGCTACTCGACGGACGGCAAACAAGTCTCTTCCGTCTCCTCCCACCACGCCGAAAGCCCTTATGAACTGAGCCTTGTCGCCGGGCAATTCATCTTCTGCGATAACCCCGAGGACAGCTTTGGCACGGATAACAAAACCGACGCCTGGCTCTTCAACACCCAGCTCATCGGCAGCGTGAAACTCACGCCCACCACGAAAGTCACTTTGGCTCCCGGCTACATGACTTATACCGCAGGCAACACGGCGAACCTCAACAATGAGACTTCCTTCATGACCACGGGGGCCGCAAGCGGCACGTTGTATCAGTATCAATACTCGACCAGTTCGAAGTGGCAGACGCTCCAACCCCAGGCCGCAACGCGCGATCTCTCCATCATCACCGCCCCTGGCGATGTCTCCTTCATGCTCTACGGTTATAAAACCAAGTTCCTGTGGGACTTCGCTTATAATACCCAGGGCGCCAAGCGGGTGGAAGAGATCTATGGGCTCCAAGACATTCAAATCCCCATTAAAAACGCCAACGGCATCGTGACCGGGTATAAGAACACCTACGGGACGGTGACTGTGAATACCCTGCAAAACCCCACCCGGGTTTCGGGTCACTCCAGCCAGGACGACATCGCCTGGCTTGCCGGCATTCAGGTGGGTGAGAACAAGAAGGCGGGCGACTGGGCGCTCATGGCGAACTTCCGCCAGACCGGCCTGGGTGCCGTCGATCCGAACCTGAACGATTCGGATTTCGCCTTGGGACAACTCAACATGCAGGGGGTCAAATCCGGCGTGGCCTACAACTTCACCGATTTCTGCGTGGGCGCCCTCACCTATTACAGAGCGTGGAACCTTCGCGGGGATCTCGTTGGTGGGCAGGCCACCGGGGGCCAAAAGGTCGCCAACATGAGCGATGTGGGAATGGTCCAAGTGGACCTCAACGTGAAATTCTAAATAAATCTAAAATCGAGCCCGGCGCACGCGGGGTGTGCCGGGCTCTTTTTCCAAAACCAACCGAATATTCCAATCCATGAAAAAACTGATAGCCATTGCTGCACTCTTCGCCGCTTCCGCCACGTTCGCGGGCGCGGAACAGCTCGTGATCAAAGGTTCCGATACTTTGGGCGCCAAACTCGTCCCGCAGCTTGCGGAAGCCTACAAGGCTGAAAATCCCGGCACCTCCTTCAACATCGCCGCGGAAGGCTCCTCCACCGGCTTTGCCGCGTTGATCGACCAGACCGCCAACATCGGGATGGCCAGCCGCCGCGCGAAATCGACGGAAATCTCCGCCGCCCTCGCCAAGGGGCTCGATCTGCGCCCGACCATCGTGGCCTGGGACGGCATCGCAGTCATCCTGAACTCGGGAAACCCGATCCAAGGACTTACCAAGAAACAGGTGGAACAAATTTTCACCGGCGACATCACCGACTGGTCGGCAGTCGGCGGCAAGCCGGGTAAAATTTCCATCTACACTCGCAACACAGCCTCCGGCACCTATGCCGACTTCAAGGAGCTTGCCATGAGCAAGCGCGATTACGCCGGGTCGGCCCAGAAAATGGCCGGCAACGAGCAGATCGTCTCGGAGGTGGCCAAAAACCCGAGCGGGATCGGCTATGTCGGTCTGGCCTACACGAAGGCTTCCGGGATCAAGGTGGCGGCGGTGGACGGCAAAACGCCGACGCAGGCCGATGTCCGCGACAAGAGCTATCCGTACTCCCGCCCGACGTTCTATTACACGAACGGCACGCCCGCCGGAGCGACCAAGAGCTTTGTGGATTTCACCCTGAGCGCCAAAGGTCAGAAAATCGTGGAGCAGGTCGGGTTTGTTCCTGTTAAATAATCTCCAGGCTTCCAAGTAACGCAGCCCGCCGGTTCCACCCGGCGGGCTGTTTGGTGACATGAAAAACCCCAATCGCTTCGACCGCAAACGGCTGCGCATCGACCACTTCATCAAGTGGTTCTTTGGCTCCAATGCGTTGCTGGCGATTATTGTGCTCGCGCTGATCACGTTGTTTTTGTTCCGCGAAGGGGCGGAGTTTTTCCCGCAAAACCTGCAAAACCTGCGCAATTACCGGCTGGCGGGTCTGGAGTATGTCGGGTTGATGCGCGACCAGATCGAAGCGCACACGGCCCTCAACCGCAGCTTGCAGGATTTGCGCCTGCGCCAAAGCAACGCGCTGCTCAAGGCGGGCAAAACTCCCGAGCAGGTGACCGCCGCCCTCGCCCGGTTCGATGCCTTTGCCGCCGCGTTCGACAGTTCCGTGGATGAACTGCGCGGCGTGATCTCCGAATTGACGGATGCCGTCACCGAAATCAAAGACAAGGCGAAGCTCCGCGAGGATGCCCTGCAACAACGCAAGTTCCTCCTCACGGAAGGCAAGCGCGCCGAGGCGGACGCTGTGCCCGTGGCGAAGATCGATTTCGCGGCGCAACTCGCGCCGATCAAGGCGGCTTTTCCGCTCTACCAAAAAACTTCCCTGGTGTTTCGCGGCAAAATCGAAACGCTTTTATTGCAGCCGCCGTCTCTTCCGGTGCGGGAGTTTCAACCCCGTTTCGAGCAATTCCAGAAAGCCGCGCGCGCTTACCTCACCACCTTTCCCGCGACCGAACGCAAGCTCGCGGAGTGGAACCAGTTTGCGCCGGTTCCATGGCATCGGGCGATCACCTCGTTTCTTTTCGGAACGGAATGGATTACCAACAGTTTCTGGCAGGATTGGTATGGCGTTTTGCCGCTGTTGACAGGCTCGGTGATGGTCGCCGTGATTGCCCTGGTCCTCGCCGTGCCGATGGGGGTCTGCGCAGCCATTTACGTGAGTGAATTGGCGAGCCCGGTCGAAAAACAGCTCATAAAACCCTACATCGAATTCATCTCCGCGATTCCTTCGGTCGTGATCGGCTTTTTTGGGGTTGCCATCTTGGGCGAAAAATTGCGCGAACTCACCCAATGGCAGGCGTTGAGCTGGATCAGTGGCTTCCCGATTTCCGAGCGCCTCAATGCGTTCACCGCCGGGTGCCTGCTCGCGTTGATGGCCGTCCCCACCATTTTTTCCCTCGCCGAGGACGCTATCAACAGCGTGCCCCGCGCCTTCAAAGAGGCGAGCTACGCGCTGGGAGCCACCCGGTTGCAAACCGTGTTCCGCGTCCTTGTCCCGGCCTCGCTTTCCGGCATTGTCTCCGCCGTGCTGCTCGGGTTTGGGCGCGTCATTGGCGAAACCATGGTGGTGCTGCTGTGCGCCGGCAACCGGATCGCCATCCCCGATTTCACCCAGGGAGTGAGCTCCCTTTTCCAGCCGGTGCACACCATGACCGGCATCGTGGCGCAGGAACTCGGGGAAGTCCCCAACGGCACCATCCATTACCGGGCGCTCTTCATGGTCGGCTTGCTGCTCTTCTTTCTTGCGCTTTGCATCAACTGGCTCGCGCAGGCGGTGGTGCGCCGGTATAAAATCTCCATCGGTTAAGCGCCTCTTTTTTCAATGCAAACGCAGGCAAATCCCTTTCAGCATCGGCAGTCCACCGTCCGGTTTTTGGAATCGCTCGCGAGCGGAACCATCCGGGTGGGCACCTATCTGGTGCTGCTCGCCGCCGCCTGCATTTTCCTCACCATCGGCTACAAGGGAGCCCAAACCGTCTTCACCCCGCATTGGCCGTTTGTGAACACGGAATTTTTCACCGAAAAACCGTCCACCCTGTATGTGTTTGAATGGGAGGGGAAAAAGGTCGAGATGAGCGATGATCGGTTCCGTGCATTCAAGGCGGCCCACAAGGTGGAGGACATCCCCGCGGAGACCTACGCCCACTCTGCCGGGGGGATTCTGCCGTGCATCGTCGGCACGGCGTTGCTGGTTCTGGGCTCGATGACCATTGCCCTCGTCCTGGGGGTGAGCAGCGCGATTTACCTGAGCGAATACAGCCGGGATTGGTGGCTGCTGCGGTTGATCCGGCTCGCGATCATGAACCTTGCAGGCGTCCCCTCCATTGTATTCGGGCTGTTCGGGTTCGCCTTGTTTGTCGGCTATTTCAAGTGGAATGTCTCCTTGATGGCGGGTTGGTTTACTCTCGCGTTTATGGTGCTTCCGGTGGTGATCACCTCCGCAGAGGAAGCCCTCAAGGCGGTGCCGCAGGGATTCCGCGAAGGCTCCCTCGCCCTTGGCGCCACCCAATGGCAAACCATCCGCACCAACGTGTTGCCGTATGCGATTCCGGGGATTCTCACCTCCTCCATTCTCGGCATCGCCCGCGTGGCGGGGGAGACCGCGCCCATTCTGTTCACCGCCGCTTACGTGGTGCTCGACAGATACCCCTGGCAGGTCGCCAAATGGACCGATTTTTTCTTCCAGCCCGTGCAGGCGCTCCCCTACCACATTTATGTGGTCAGTTCCAAGATTCCGCAAAACGAATACACCGAGCGAATGCAGTATGGGACGGCGTTTGTCTTCCTGGCGCTCGTGATGTTGATCTCCCTCGGCTCGGTGATCCTGCGCATCCGCCTCCGCCACAAGCTTAAATGGTAATATGCCTTCGCTACAAAACCCTCTTGCTATGGATGAAACACTGAAAACGGCTCCGCCCGAAGCTGTTGCACCCGCGTCCATCGAAATCGATCACCTCGATTTTTTCTACGGCGATCACCAGGCACTCTTTGACATCAATTTGGCAATGCCCGCACATAAGGTCACCGCGCTCATCGGGCCTTCCGGCTGCGGCAAGAGCACCCTGTTGCGCTGCTTGAACCGGATGAACGACCTCGTCCCCGTCGCCCGAATCGGCCACGGCCAGGTGCGCATTCACGGCACCGATATTTATGGGCCCAATGTCGATCCCATCGAATTGCGCAAACGGGTGGGGATGGTGTTCCAAAAATCCAATCCGTTTCCGAAATCCATTTACGAAAATGTGATCTACGGCTTGCGTATCCAGGGGCGGACCAAGCGGAGCGATCTCGACGAAGTCGTGGAGCGCTCGCTGCGGCAGGCCGCGCTCTGGGACGAAGTCAAGGACCGCCTGCACGAAAGCGGCCTGGGGCTCTCCGGCGGCCAGCAGCAGCGGCTTTGCATCGCCCGTGCCATCGCCGTTGAGCCGGAAATCATCCTCATGGATGAACCGTGTTCGGCGCTCGACCCGATCGCCACCTCCAAAGTCGAGGAGTTGATTTTCGAGCTCAAGAAGCTATACACCATCGTTATTGTCACCCACAACATGCAGCAAGCCGGGCGTTGTTCGGATTTGACGGCGTTTTTTTATCTGGGAAAGTTGATCGAGATGGATCGCACCGAAAAGCTTTTCACCAATCCCGCCGAAAAACAAACCGAAGACTACATCACCGGACGATTTGGCTGACAAGAGAGTTGAGAGAGGGGGAAGTTGAGAGTTGAGAGAAAGAAACATCAAACGTAATACTTTCTGCAATCTCCGCTTCGTGTCTCCGCTCTCAAAATCCCACCCCCTCCGCCACAGAACATCCCCTTTCACCCTCAACTCTCAACCTCCCCCTCTCTCAACTTTCTCTATGAGCCATCCCTTTGAAGCCCAACTAGCCCATATCCGCGAGACGCTGCTGTTGATGTCCAGCCTCACCGACCGCAACCTGACGCTGGCCGTGCGCGCCGTCGCCGAACGCGACGACACATTGGCCGATCAGGTGGAAGCCTCGGATAGCGAGATCGACCAACTCGAAGTCACGTTGGACGACCTGGTGGTGACCTACATGGCCACGCACGGCCCGATGGCTCGCGATTCCCGCCTGATGCTCATCGCCTCGAAAATCTCGGGCAACCTGGAGCGGGTTGCCGACCAGGCCACGACCATCGCCCGCCGTGCCCGCGCACTCAACAAAGAACCGGAATTGGTGGACGTGGTGGATATCCCCATCATGGCCGCCATGACTCAGGAGCTTTTGCGCGAAGCCATTATCGCGTTTGTGGAGGGGCGTTATGAACTCGCCCAAGTGTTGATTCCCAAGGACAAGGAAATTGACGAACTTAACCGGCGCATCGCAGCAAAATTGATCGCCCTCATGATGGAGAGCCCGACGAACATCACGCGCGCGGTGCATCTCATGACCATTGCCAAGGCCATCGAGCGGGCGGCCGACCATGTCCAGAACATCGCCGAGGAAGTTTTTTACCTCTACAGCGGCCAGGACATCCGCCACGAGCAGAACCTCTAGAGCGTTTTCGTTTGACGTTGTCGCATTGATTGTGCGCTGAAAGCGCAAGGGAAACCAGCCCAGGGCAGAGCGCAGCGTCGCCCTGGGTGCCGCGTAACAACCGGTTGCGCCCTGCAAGGGCGCTGGTAAGGGGGAGCGGATTGAGCACGAGCGTTTCCCAGTGCCCTTGCAGGGCACGGCTCTCTCACACGCATACCCCCAGGGCGCTGCCCTGGGCTGGTTTACTCAGCCCCTTC
>CAIYQA010000262.1 GCA_903928175.1 uncultured Spartobacteria bacterium
AAATATGTCGCTTCGCGCAAGGACAAGCTCACCGGCCTCCCGGTGTTCTCCCTCTACGGACCCACCCGCAAGCCGACCCCCGCCATGCTTAAAGGCCTCGACGTGCTGGTCTATGATATGCAGGACATCGGCAGCCGTTCCTACACGTACATTTCCACCATGGCGAAATGCATGGAAGCGGCAGGCGAAGCGGGCATTCCCTTTGTCGTGCTCGACCGCCCCAATCCGCTGGGCGGGCTGCGCGTGGAAGGCCCGCCGATGGAACCGCAATGGATCTCCTTCGTCGGCCAGCTTCCCGTGCCGTACGTCCACGGCATGACCAGCGGGGAACTCGCACAAATGGCCAATGCCAAAGGCTGGGTGCAGCCCAAATGCAACCTCACGGTGGTCAAAATGCACAACTGGCAGCGCGGGATGATCTGGAACCAGACCGGCCTGCACTGGATCGCCACCTCCCCCAATATTCCCTACCCCACCTCGCCGTTTTACTACGTCGCCACCGGCCTGGCCGGGGAGGTGGAGGGAATCGAAACCGGCTGCGGCGGCCCCGAGCCGTTCCAAATCGCGGCCAGCAAATGGACCGATGCCGAAAAATTCACCGCCTATCTGCGCTCGCTGCACCTGCGCGGCATCAGCTTCAGTGAATACGCCCGCAACGGTTTCCAAGGAGCCCGCATCCACATCGATCCCGATGCCCAGGCGGACCTGTGCGCGCTCGGTGTTTACATCCTTGCCGCCGCGCAAAAAGCCGCTCCTCGCAGCCTTTTCACCGGTTCGCCGGGGAAATACGAAATTTTTTATAAATGCTACGGAAGCGACTCGATCCGCAAAGACATCGAAAGGGGGGTTTCGCCCGCCAAAATCATCTCTGGTTGGGCCACCTCCAACGTGCGCTTCGTCAGCGAGCGCAAGCCGTTTTTGCTCTACCCGTAATCCCCCGGCTCCAGCCTTCGCAGTGCCGAGCCCCGAAACTTTGGCGGGGCAGGATGATCGAGGCGCGCAAAATCCGGTGGCTGGAACGGCTGTTTGTCTGGGAAGTGCGCAGGGTGATGCGGCGCCGTTTTTACGGGGTTTATGTGCGCGGCTTGCCGCAGCTTGAGCGGGCCTCGGCATCTGCCCGCCCGCTCATTGTTTGCACCAACCATTCCAACTGGTGGGACGGTTTTTCCGCCGCGCTTCTGCTGCCGTTTTTCTCCGAGCGGCGGCTGTACCTGGCGCAATCGGAGGAGCTTTTAAAACTTTATCGCCCGCTACGTTGGCTGGGATCGTTCGGCTTGGACATCCACGGCTCGCCGCTGGCGGGAATGCGCTATGCGTTGCGGCTGTTGGGCGACCCGCGCAATGGCATCTGGATTTTCCCGCAAGGGGCGCTGTTGCCGCAATGGGCTCCCATCGCGGTGAAGCCCGGGGCGTTGTGGCTGGCGCGGCAGAGCGGGGCGCTGGTGCTGCCGGTGGCGTTCCGCTACGAGTGGATGGTCGAATCGCGCCCCAGCCTCTTCATCCATTGCGGCGAGGCGCTGGAACCGGAGGTCTCGGACATGCGATTGACGCAAATATTGCAGGGCCTCTTCGACGCCCTCGG
>CAIYQA010000263.1 GCA_903928175.1 uncultured Spartobacteria bacterium
AAGAAACGCCTGCAAGCAAATTCAACCTTCGGGATGCGACATGGAATGCGGAACAGAATTATCTGAAGAATTATGCCACGACCCACGCGCTTGATGGTCGCCCCGCCCAGGTTGCTTGGTTGGACAGCGCCATTTTCCGACCTGATCCGGCCACCAGCACGAAAACGGGTCGTCAAAACGCGCAACCGGAACATTCGGATCGGGATGGATTCCTTTGGTTCGCGCCAGTTGGTCAGGGGGGGGAATGTGGGGGAATCCACCATCTGATCGGCAATGTGGCTCAATATGTCAAAGCGAACGACGGCGAATCGTTTGCTGTGGTTGGAGGCTCTGCCCTGTCTGAACCCGGACCGCATGACCACCCGCATCCTGTCCCCAAAACCGGCCTTGGCTTCTCCGATGTAGGTTTCCGGTTGGCGCTCGACGGAGACCTCATGGAATCGCCGGAAGTTACAAAGCTCAAAGCAATTCTCAAAAACGTCTCGTTTCTCAAGGATCAATGATGGAAAAATCCTGAGCAAAAAAATCGTTTGACTTGGCAAAAACCAGATCGCGGGGTAAAGCTTGCGCCTAAATGTTCGCACCGGATGTTACAATATGGGCTCAGCAAGTCGCAGCAAAGCTGCGATACGTGCAGGCCGACCTTGCTGATACGGAAAAGGAGCAGCGCCAAGGGTTCCTGACCGAGGAGGTGCGCAGATCCGTCAAGGACATTGTTCCTGAACGCCGCAAAGAGTATCTCGACGCCCTTTCACAGTGTTTTCCGCAAGGCGAAGGTCGAACGGTGGTCGCCACCGTCCATGGGGTTGCCCCCGACCTCTCACCCGAACAACTTCTTGAAAAACTGGTCAAAATCGCCCCATTGCTCCCAAAACGCAAACTGGAGGAGTTCGGAATCGAACTTCAAAAGGCGGGTTATCTTCCCTTGGAAACCACGGCATTGATGGACGCCCCGCCGCCCGAATTCATGAGCGTATTCCCTCTGGATATGGACAAGCAGGTCGATCTCCAGCGCACGTTTCGTTTATTGCAGATGTTTGGTGAGTTCTACATCAGCATGGACAAAGTGACATGGAACATCTGGCGAGCGATTGCCCCAAAATCAAGCCTGCGCAAAGATCAGTCCCCTCTGAGCGACATCAGCAAGCTGGGGGCGCGTTATTTGGCTGGTGACCCGGAGGTCTCCGTGGAGCAGATCAAGCAAACAACGGGCAGACTCAGGCAGCTCCTGGCCGGGATCTTGACGGCCATCGGCCCGGCTGGCCGTAGTTTCGCTCAAAAACATCTGGCGCGGTTTGGCCCTGAAGCCATTAAGGATGCCGCAAACCAAGAGTCGGGTTTTTTTTCCAGCGTGGAGCAAAAATGCTGGCGCAAATACAGCGAATTAACTCGCAATCTCAATGCGGACGAAATCGAGGGAGAACTGCAAGAAGCAATAGCCCGCTACGCCGAAAACCTGATGCGCGGGACCGGCCGCAATTCGGAGCCTTAGAAAAATCAAGTTTATGTCGTTTCAAATCCACTGGCACGAAGGGCTATTCCTGCAACCCCACCATTTGCAGCGGATGCAAAAGGGCGTATTCGACTTGGTATCGGAACAGAGAAACCTCATTTGGTCTTACCCCTACGGGATGATCGAACTGAAACTGGCGCTCGACGATCTGGAAGCAATGCGCATCCGCTTCACCCGACTTCGGGCGATCATGCCGAGCGGCTTGGAAGTCGATTTTCCGCGTAACGCCGACCTTGCCTCCATCGACATCAAGCAGGCGTTCACCGGCAACTCGGCCGGAATCAACGTGTATCTGGCAGTTCCCCTCTATTTTGACACAAGAGCGAACACGCTTGATCCCAGCCGTTCGACGGATTCGCGCAGCAAACTCCTATACAAAGTTTCGGAAGTCGAATGCACCGACGAGAATACCGGCGAGAACCCAAAACCGATGCTGATGCGACGCCTGAACGCCCGGTTGATGATGGAGCACGAAGACCGGTCGGACATGGAAGTTCTTCCGCTGCTACGCATTATTCGAGCAACCAACGAGGATGTCAGTCTGCCTCGCCAGGATCCCGACTACGTTCCACCCTGCCTCGCCATCAACGCCTCGCCAGTGTTGCGTGATCTGGTGCGCGATTTGGCGAGCCAAGTGGAAGCCAGTCGCAAAGAACTCGCCATCCAGGCCGCCCGCGGCGGCTTCAGTATCGAAACCCTTCGGGGAATCCAGTTCGAGCAGCTTCTCCGGTTGCGAACGCTCAACCGTTTCAGCGGAAGGCTTCCATCCTTGGCTCAAGCGAACGCTGTGTCGCCGTTCCTTATGTATTTGGAGCTTCGGGAACTGCTCGGCGAACTGACCGCGCTCCACCCCGACCGCGACGACTTTGAGGTTTCCGCCTATAACCACGATAATCCGCTGCCGTGTTTCCGGGAACTCTCCGCCAAAATCCGCTCCTACCTGCGTGGCAGCGTCGCCCCCAGTTATATCAAGGTCACTTTCATCCCTGAAGGAGCCGATATGCTCGCGGCCCAACTCACCGACGACCATTTTACCAAGCCGAGCGATTACTTCTTGGGTATCAAAACCAAGGAAGACCCGCGCGCCCTGGCCTCGTTTGTCGAGGATGCCGATGCCTTCAAACTGATGCCTCGCAGTTTGGCAACCCGCGCCATCTGGGGCGTCAAACTCAAAGAAGAGCGACACCCACCGCTCGAACTTCCCGCGCAGTCCAACCTGCACTACTTCCGTTTGCTGCGTGCCGACAGTCAGCGGATCTGGACTCAGTTGCAACTTGAAAAGGCAGCGGTCATCCGCTGGACAGGGAAGCAAAACCCCGACTACGAAATCACGCTGTATATGACCATTCCAAACGGAGGTGACAAAGTATGACCCTCTTAGATCTGTGTGAGCCGCTCCTCCAATACATCTGCCGGTTGAACCGGGCCGGCAGAAAAGCGGGCAATTACGAATACGTGGTGGTGCGTGGAGAAATCAAAGCCCTTTTTGAGCAGATGCGCTCAAAGGCTCTCGCCGAACCGAAGTTGAACATCCAATACAAGGCGATGGAGATGCCCTTCACGTTCTTTGTGGATTCGATGATTTCGGAGAGCGGCCTCTCCTTCGCCGCAAAATGGAATCAGAACCGGCTTGCCTACGAACAAAATGAACTCGCCGGGGATGAAAAGTTTTTTGATTGCCTGGACGAAACCTTGGCGGACCCAAGCGATGACGCCTCGGAGCGGCTCGCGGCATATTACACAATGATTGGATTGGGCTTCACGGGGTGGTACGTCGGCCAGCCTGAATACCTGCGGAAAAAGATGCTTGAAATAGCCCCGCGCATCCGGGCGTTCATGGAAACAGACCAAACTTCCCGGTTGTGCCCAGAAAGCTACGAGAAAGTCGACGCCCGCGATTTGATCGAACCACCGAGCCGCAGCATAGCCCTAATCGCCATCATTTTTGTGACTTTCAGCATCACAACCCTGGCGTGCAATTACTACCTCTTCAACAAGGCGACCTCGGATCTGATGGGGTATCTGCGCGAAATCATCAAGCATGAAGCCGACTTCTCAGCGGCTGGTCGTTAGCCGGAGAGCACTATGGAATCCTTTAATAACATTCCCACCCCATTCAAGGCCTTGATGGCCCTAATGACTGGCACTAGCATCCTTGGAGTTGTTTCCATGATTGACGCCAAACTCACGGGAATCGTCGCCGTGGGCATGCTCATCCTTGCCGCGCTGCTTGCCGCGTTCTATTTTATTGTCCAGTTCATGGAGCGAAGGAAATCGACCGCGATGGTCGGAAACATCCAGCAGCAAGCCGCATCAATTCCCACTGGCGTAAACGACCCGGCGCGGCGTGCCCGGTTGGAAGAACTCCGTCGCAGTTTCGATTCCGGCATCGACAAATTTCGCAGCGCCGGAAAGGACATCTACAAACTCCCTTGGTATCTTTTTGTTGGTGAACCCGGCTCCGGCAAGACCGAAGCCATCCGTCACTCCAACGTCGGCTTCCCGCCTGGGCTGCAAGACGAACTCCAGGGAGCCGGCGGCACCATCAACATGCACTGGTGGTTTACCAACCAAGCGGTGTTTCTTGACACCGCCGGAAGATTGATTTTTGAGGAAGTCAAGCCGGGTGAGACCAGCGAATGGCGGGAATTTCTTCAACTCCTCCGGCGCAACCGGCCCAATTGCCCCATTAACGGCCTACTGCTTGTCATACCAGCAGACAGCCTTATCCGTGACAACGCGGATACCGTCGCCCGTAAGGCGGGCAAGATTGCCCAGCAACTCGACACCATTCAGCGCACGCTGGATGTCCGCTTTCCCGTTTTCGTACTCATCACCAAGGGCGATCTTCTGAACGGCTTCCGGGAATTCTTTGAGGAATTCAGCGATCTTCAAACTCAACATCAAATCTTCGGCTGGTCGAACCCCGGAGAGCGCGATGATGTCTTCCGTCCCGACCTCGTTGATCAGCACATTGAAACCGTCATCGCCCGCATCCGCAAACGGCGTTTGGGTCTCCTTAAAGACCCTATTCCTCTGCATTCCTCCGGCCGCCGGGCCGACGAAGTGGACGCCCTTTTCGCTCTGCCTCAGAGCCTCTCGCTAATTGCTCCCCGCTTGCGGCGCTATCTTGAGATGATTTTCGTCGCCGGGGAATGGTCTTCAAAGCCGCTTTTTCTCCGCGGCATTTATTTCACTTCCTCCATGCGCGAAGGCGCCGCCCTCGACCAGGAATTGGCGGAGGCCATCGGTTGCTCCCTCGATACGCTGCCGGAAGGCAAGGCTTGGGAACGTGAGCGTGCCTACTTCCTGCGGGATCTCTTCACTGAGAAAGTCTTCCGCGAAAGAGGGCTTGTCACCCGCGCCACAAATACGAAGCGTCTGCTGCGTCGGCGGCAAGGGCTTATTTTAGGGATCGGAGCCGCAGCCTTGGCTTGTTTTCTCGCCTTCTCTTTCTATCAACACCAATCCCTCCAGGAAAGCGTTGGAATCCACGAAAAATACTGGCGTGGGGCAGCCAAAAACTGGACTCCAGGAAAATGGAACCCCATCGTGAAAGCCGACTTCGCCGGAGGAACCGACTACCGTTATCTCGGAGACCAACCCGTGGAAGCGTTCCGGGACATCAAAGGCTTCGGGGAAAAAACCTTGCTCAGCGTTCACGAAGAACTCCAGAAAATTGCGATCACCCCCATCGACACCGGCTGGGTCTTCAAACCGCTGGCAGGACTCGCCAATATCACGGACGACCGCACAAAGGCGCAACACATTGTCTTTAACGCCAGTTTGGTTGCACCGGTTCTATCAGCTGCCCGGCAGAGGATGCAGAACAGCGATACCGCCCCTGTGTCCGATGCTTCCAAAGCCGCCGATAATCTTTTGGTTGAAGCCCGCGCTTTAACCGCGCTGATCCGCTTGGAGGCCGACTCGCTTAAGGCCCCGGACAACTTCGAGGGCGTGCCGCCCTATTTCAACACCCTGCTTCAATATGCGGTAAGCGGGAAGGTGAAGGAAGCCGACCAAATCTCGCGCCTTTTAACCAACGACTACAGCAAACAGACCTGGCCGCCGCTTTGGGCAAGTCAGGGAAGCGCTGCTCTCGCCGCCAACCCGCCGATCCAAAAGGGCATCGAACGGCTCAAGAACTATGCGGCGCAAGCTGGCAAAACGCATCAGGAGCATCTTGCAAAAATCCAGGAAGTGCTGACTGCTCTGCGCGAATTCCAGGCCAAAGAGCACGACATGAACGTCAAGCCCACCCTTGAGGCTAAGGGCGATCCCGCGCTCCGTGGAGCAATGGATCAATTCTTCGCCGAGTTGGCTGCCAAGAAGAAGAATCTCGATGCCAAAATCAAGGAAGCCATCGACGCTGGCGTCATAACTGCCGCACCCGATGCTCCCAACGCCTCAATCAAAGGTGCTTACGACCACGTTATAGCCAGTGGAAAGAATCAGTCCGATGAAGCATTCAACCTAGTGCAAAAAGCGTGCGGCGCACGCCTGGGCGACGACAAAAACAAACTTTTTGCCGAAGTGGATGAAGCCATCAAGACAAAGCGGGCTGACATTGCGGCCGTGCTCGAAAAAGCCCTTTCGCCAGACGACATGGCGGCGCTCAGAACGCTTGACGACGCCTATATGGCCGATTCCGGCGATCACAAGAAGCGCATTTACGAACTCCGCTGGGATCTCTACGAACGCTGCCACAACCAACTTGACCTCACCCAACAGTTTAAGAACCTCATTGGCACCGAATGGAGGGATGCCGCCAACGTCAAGACTCGAAACCTAGACCTTACCTCCCTTGTCAGAAAGAACCAGGAGAAGCTCAAGGACAAACTTGATGCGTGCGATTACTTCCTTGAAATTGCGATCAGGGGCGGCAACGACCTCATCATTGACGCCTACCTAGCCGAAGTGCGCGAGAAGGTCGGTCCCGCCCTCCAATTCCCTCTCGTCTGGCCGCCCGGCAAGGAGACGCTCTCCGCACGGAAGGTGAAGGAAGCGGGGCAACTCCTCTCTGACATCCGAAAAGATATTGGCTCCGACTGGGTGCAATCCCTCGAACCCAACCAAAAAGAGCGCCTCATCAAACTTCCCAAACAATTCGCACCCATCGAAAACTTCCGCGATGCGCTCATGGGCCCGGAAGGCAAACCGGGCAACTTTACGCTGACCCTCCTCAACTACAACGAGCAACCGGACAAGGAAGCCCTTGGGAAATGGCGCGCAGTCGTTGTCAACGAACGAGTCCAGCCGACCAGCGTCGCCTCCAACACGGAAATCGGTTCTTTCCCCATGGACGGTGACTTCAGCGTGGTATTCAAGGAATACTCGGATGGAGCCGGCGCAAGCAGAACCGCGAGCGGCGGTGGAAGTTGGTCGCTTTTCAAACTCCTCAAACAGGGAAGCAAGGCCAAACAATCCGATAGCGGTCGTCGCTGGCAAATGGGCATCCCCATCGGGGAACGCATTATCTGGTTTGAATTCGCCTTCGAGAAGCCCCTTCCCGATCTCGGGTCTTGGCCAACCAAAGACAAGGTCAACCCCTAAAACCAAACCCATCCAGTATGAGCTTTATTGATTCCCTTCAAAACGCGATCCGTGGAAGTGGGGGTAAGCCCACGCTTTATTTGGGCGTCTTAGGAAAACATCCCGGCTGGGATGACCACCTTGACGATTTCGGCTTGGAATCCGAAGCGCTCTTGGCCGTCAAGCAACTCCTTTACGTCCAAGGCATTGGCGGCGTCATTGACTCAGGCGCTTGGGACAACCTCGCCGCAGAGGACTCCATCGGAGAATTTAAACACTGGCTGGTCTGGAAAGCAGGGGACGACTTCATTGCCGGGCGAATATGGTCGTCCGTGGATCGAAAAGGGCGTGCTCGCTACCCTATGGTCGCCTGTGTGCATATCAGCAATGCCCCGAATGCCGACCTGCTCCCGTGGCTCGCCCCTCGACTGCTCGCCATTGAGAAAACGTGCCGCCAAACTGCCGAGGCAGCCGATGTCGTCAGTTATCTGGTCTCTGAACGCGAGGCGTTAAGGAGCGACCTCGTTGCACGGATTGAACAGGGCACCTTTGCGCCACACACCACGCAGATCTCCGCCGTTCCCTCCTGCTCCATGGAAGAGTGGATGCGCGTCGTTTACTCATCGGAAACACAACTTACCCGGTTTAGTCCCGAAAAGCTCTCGCGGGATACTTCCACCCTCAATCGCCGCCTCGTTACCGGCACCGGC
>CAIYQA010000264.1 GCA_903928175.1 uncultured Spartobacteria bacterium
GAAAACAGGAGCAGGCCTGAAGGGCCGCACCATCCAACCGTGCAAAGCAATAGTGCGGGCCTACAGCCCTCTTTCCTTCTTCGCGGTAAGTCCTTGGGCGTTGCCCAAGGCTGGTATAGCTAGCGCCGTTGGCGCTCAGGCAAACCACTTTGAATCACGCCCCGCAAAGGCCTCCGACCAAACCCGGCGTTGAATCCGCGCTGTTTTGCCGCATAATGGCGGCTCCATGTTCCGCAAATATAGGAAAGTGTTCGATATCGGCCTGCAAAACACCTTTGTGTACCGGTGGAATTTCCTGCTCCGCTCGTTGTTTGGGCTGGTGCCGCTGGTGGGCACGGTGCTCATCTGGCGGGCGATTTTTGCGGGATCGAAAACTGCGATCGGAACGTATGATTACGCGGGCATGATCTGGTATTTTCTCCTCATCATTCTGGTGGACAATCTCGTGACGCCCACGGAGGACGAATGGCAGATCGCCAGCGATATCCGGGAAGGTCAGATCAGCGCGTTTCTCACCAAGCCGCTCAATTATCTCGGCTACCGGTTCTCGCTGTTTGTCTCTTACCGGATCGTTTACACGCTGGTCACCGTCGTGCCGCTGGCGCTGGCGCTCTTTTGGTTTCGGGAGTACATCGTGCTCCCCAAATCGGTTTGGACCTGGCCGCTCTTTTTATTCTCCACGGCCATGGCGGCGAGCATTTCCTTTCTCATTGCCTACACCCTCGCTTTGTTCTCCTTCTGGATTCTGGAAATCAGCACGATTGTTTTCATCCTCTACTCCTTTGAATACTTTTTGAGCGGCCAAACCTTTCCGCTCGACATCATGCCCGCTTGGTTTCAGGCCATTCTGCGCTGGCTGCCGTTTCCATACGAACTCTTCTTCCCCGTGCAGATTTTTCTGGAACGGGTGCACGGGAGCGCGCTCTGGCAGGGGTTGTTCATCCAGGCCCTCTGGGTGGTTGTCATGCTCACGGCTGCCCAAACGATGTGGAAACGAGGCATCCAGCACTACCAAGCGGTGGGAGGCTAAACACCATGAAAGCCCTCCTCGCACTCTTCGTATTGGCATTCGCCACGCTGCCCGCCCTGGCAGCGGGCGAGCTGCGGCCTTTCCCCCAGCACACCGTGTACACGGCGGGGACGATCCGGCCCGCGGCCAAAACTCAGGCCGAACTCGACGGGGCGGTCGTCACGTTTTACCGTGTCTGGAAGGCGAAATATCTCCGCTCCACCGGCGACGGGCAGCGGTATGTTTTCTGCAATGCGGAGAATACGTTTGAACCCAAAACCACCCATTCCGTTTCGGAAGGCCACGGATACGGCATGCTGGCTGCCGTGTTGATGGCCGGGGCCGACCCGGAGGCGCAGGCGGATTTTGATGGCATGTACCGCTTTTTCCGGGCGCACCTGGTGGAAAATAGGCGCGATTTGATGGCGTGGAGACAGGTTTTGCGAGGGAATCAGATCGCCGAAGGACGGAACGACCGGGATTCCGCGACGGACGGCGATCTGGATATTGCCTGCGCGTTGTTGATGGCCGACCGGCAATGGGGCAGTCGGGGGGAAATTAACTACCGCAAAGAGGCGCTCAAGGTCATCGCCGCCATCCTGGCTTTGGAAGCCGATCCGCAGCGGCATACCCTCACGTTGGGAAGCTGGGTCGATGCCGAAAGCCCCCAATGGGGAGGGGTGCGCCCGTCGGATTTCATGCCCGCGCATTTGAAGAGCTTCGCCGCCGCCTCGGGCGATTCGGCGTGGATCCAAAGCACGGATACGACTTATGGAATTTTGAAGGATTTGGCGGCGGGCTACAGCCCGAAAACCGGGCTCCTTCCGGATTTCATCCAATACAAGCAAGGCGCCTATCTCCCCGCGCCGCCCCGTTTCCTGGAGAGCCGCAATGACGGCTGTTACTCCTATAATGCGTGCCGGGTGCCGTGGCGGTTGGGGACGGACTACCTGCTTACCGGCGACCCGCGCGCCCGGGCGCTCTTGGAGCCGCTCAACGCCTGGATTTTCAGGGAAACCGGGGGCGATCCCGCGAAAATCAACGCAGGCTACCGGCTCGATGGCAAACGGTTGGGCAAGGACGACAGCGCCGCGTTCACCGGTCCGCTGGCCGTCGCCGCCATGATCGACCCGGCCCGCCCGGAATGGCTCAACGCCCTCTGGGCCGACCTGCTTGAGCGTAAACCCGACCACGAAACGTATTACGGCAACACCGTCAAGCTGCTGACCCTCATCGTCGTCTCCGGCAACTGGTGGCAGCCTTTTTGAATAGGAAATTCTAAAAATGCGCCGCTACTTCGAAATCTACGCGATCATGTTCCGCAATTCGCTCATCCGCGAGATGAGCTTCAAGGCGAATTTCCTGCTTTGGATCCTTGTGGAGGCGCTCTGGTTCCTGGGGCAGATCGTCTTTATTGAAGTGATTTTTCAATACGTCAACGCCATCGGCGACTGGACGAAATGGGAGGTGATCCTCTTGATTGGCACCCACCAGCTTATCAGCCAGATTTTCCAGGCGTTCTTCTATTTGAACGTCGTCAACATCCCGGAAATGGTGCGCACCGGGAAGATGGATTTCATGCTGCTGCTGCCCATCGACACCCAGTTTGCAGTTTCCACCCGGCAATTCGGCTTCGATAGCGTGATCAATGCCGGGGTGAGCGTGGCGATTATCGGGCTGGCCTTGTCCAAGCTGGGCATTCACCCGAGCGCGGCACAGTTCCTCCTATACGCCGCCGCCGTCGGGTTTGGCATCACCATCCACTACTCGATCATGTTTTTTCTCACGACGATGTCGTTCTGGATCGTTCGCGCCCAGGGGTTGGTGTACGGCTACTACAACCTTTTTAACATCGCGCGCTACCCGGATTCCATTTTCAAGGGTGCCGGGGTGTTCAAATTCGTTTTTTCGTGGATCATCCCGGTGATTCTCGTGGCGAACGTCCCCGCCCGGGTTTTGATCGGAGCGTCCAAGGGGGACCTCCTCTCCCCACTGCTGCACCTGGGAGGAGCGACCTTTGTGGTGCTAGCGTTGAACCGTTTCCTCTGGAAATTAGCCCTTTCCCGTTATACCAGCGCCAGTTCGTGATTAGGAAATCAGGGACAAATCATCAGGAACTCAGGAAATCAGGAAAAGGCGCAGAGCTTGTGAAAGAGTGTCTCTTGGCGGCGCAGTCGACGCGAGGCGCGTGTGTTCCCCGGAGTTCCTGCGCCTTCGGTGCAAGGCCCAACGCATCCATCCGCGACCGGCAGGCTTTTTCACCAACTCTGACCCTTCTCTTTTTTTCCTGATTTCCTGAGTTCCTGATTGATTTTAAATGCGTTTGGCCCGCTTCGGGGGGCGCCCCGTTGGACAAAGCGGAAAAAAGGGCAAATATTTGCCAGATATTCCCCTTGCATCACCGGTTGAAAGCCGATAAGTATTCGCGCTCCATTTTTTGGGGCACCCTCAATCCTTATGGCGAAAACGAAACAAGCAAAAGCGACGAAACCGAAAGTCGAAAGCGCTCCCAAGAGCGCCAAGAAACCTGCTGCGGTCAAAGCGGTAGCGTCTGCCGCGAGCAAATCTGCAAAAGCCATGCCCAAAAAAAAGCCATCAGCCGTCCCCGCCAAATCAGCGCCCAAGGCCCCCGTGCCCCAGGAACCTGTGGTCAAGATGCCTGAGGTCAAGATCACGCCATTCCTCAAGAAGCAACGGGAGCGCCTGCTTGCCCTGCGTGATGGGATGCTGGATTCCATGGCCGGCGTCGCCAAGGACAACCTGCGTTCCCGCGCCGAAGGCAGTGAAGCGAGCGCCTTTGGAATGCACCAGGCGGACGCAGGGAGCGATGCCTATGACCGGGATTTCGCCCTGAGCCTGCTTTCACAAGAGCAGGACGCCTTGTATGAGATCGAAGAAGCCCTCAAACGCATTGACGTCGGCACGTATGGCGTCTGCGAAATGAGCGGAAAAGCGATTCCGCATCCCCGGCTTGAAGCCATCCCTTTCGCGCGCTGCACCGTGGAGTGCCAGGCGCAAATTGAAAAACAGCGCAAAGCCGTTCGCGTTCGGCAGCCCGTCACCTCGCTCTTCGGCCTCACCGAAGAGGAAGCTGGCGCCGCCGAAAGCGAAGAAGAAGAAGCGCCCAGCAGCGATTTGAAGGAATAGACTATGGCCAGAGACATCATCACGCTTGAATGCACCGAGGCGAAAGCCGAAGGCAAACCGGCATCCCGTTACATCTCGACACGGAACAAGAAAAGCCCCAATACTCCCACCCGTCTCGAGAAGAAAAAATACAATCCCTTCCTGAAGCGGCACACGCTCCACCGGGAGACCAAATAAGCTTATGCAGCCGAAGACTCCGCAACGCCGTTCCAACTTCCGCCGTGCCAACCGCACGATGCCCCGTCGTCGTATCGACGTCGCCCTGGAAGCCATCGATTACAAGAACCCCGAAATCCTCAAGCGCTTTGTGACCGAAGCGGGCAAGATCCTGCCCCGTCGCATGACCGGACTCCCGGCTCAGTTCCACCGCAAGATTACCCGGGAAATCAAGCACGCCCGGGCGGTGCTTTTGATGAAATAAGCGGGTTCCCGCTTCATTTGAGCGATCCTTTTCAGACGCCATCGGCTTGCCGGTGGCGTTTCTGTCTGTACAAAACGGGAAGGCGCACAAAATTTGCTCCAGCAGCTTGGGCTACCGCGCGCATTCCTTCTTCCCTTTGCCATCACTCTTTGCCACACTGACACGATGCTGGCAAAGGTCTATTCAGCGGCGGTATATGGCGTGGACGCCTACGAGGTCGAAATTGAAGTCAACGCAAGTTCAGGGAATCCAGTGATCGTGGTCGTCGGGTTGCCAGATACCGCCGTCAAAGAAAGCAAGGATCGGGTGACCACGGCTGTTGCCAACAGCGGCTACCGCTGGCCCAAGGGGCGCACCACCATCAACCTTGCCCCCGCCGACGTGAAAAAGGAAGGGCCGAGCTTCGACCTGCCCATCGCACTGGCGATGATCGCCGCTTCCGAGCAGATCGCGTTGCCGGATTTCGCCCAATACTGTTTCGTCGGCGAACTGGCGCTCGACGGTGGCGTGCGCACCGTCA
>CAIYQA010000265.1 GCA_903928175.1 uncultured Spartobacteria bacterium
CGCGTCGCTTCATCCGGCGAACCCAAGCGCCGCAAAGCCAGCAGAGCGCCCGCCGTGTCGTCGGCATCCGGCACGCCTCCGGGGAGATCCGTCCATGCCCAACCGCCCGGGGCAGCGTTGGTGTAAGGGTGCAGCGAGTGATATTGCTGCCCGAGCAGCCACTCGCGAATCGGTTGCGCATCAGCAGGTGGCAGCGCCTCTCCCAAGGCTTGCACCGCCAGCGTGGTCAGCCAAGTCGCCAGATTTGTGTCGATGGCCCAACTCCCGTCGTAGCGCGCCGAACGCACGAGAAAATCGACGCCCCGCTGAACCACGGGGTGTTCGGCAAGGCCCATCGCAGCAAGGCTCATGGTCACAAAGGCGGTGAGTGGCGTCGCCTCAAGAAAGCCTCCGTTGGGGGGCTGGATGCGTGCCAGAATGCGCAACGTTGCGGCTTGCGCCGCATCCCGAAGCCAACATGCCAGCGGATTGCGCGTGGGCCGAAAATGGTGGCGCACCTGGCCGATGGCGATCAGCGCTGGCAACGCATAACTGACCACCGGCAGGCGCAACGCTCCGAACCAGCGCGCAGGCAGGGTTGCCAATTCAAACGGAAGCTGAGGGACATGCCGCCAGGCGCTCTCTTGCGACCCCAAGCGCCCGGCGATGGCACACATGGTAAGAATGGGCACCGAAAACGTCCGGTCCTTGCCGTAGCGCGCGGCCAAGGCCTTTGCAAGAGCCTCCGGCTCCAGGGAGGTCCGCGCGCGCAACCAAGTCTCAGCGGCTTCCACCGCAACGCGATGGCACTCTCGAGGCGCAGAACCAAAGGCCGCCCAAACCAGCGCGGTGGTGCTCAGGTTGCTGAAACTACGATCCGTATCTCCCCAACCGCCGTCTGGATTTTGATGGCAGGCAAGCCAGCTTAATCCCGCCTCGATCTTTTCCGCAAAATCGCAACGTGCGGACCGCCTCGCCACCACCGCCAGCGCACAGACTGCCGTAGCGGTGGCAAGCGCGCTGCTGGAAAGCGCGCCCGTCCAGTGGCCCTGTGCATTGCGGGCGTCCAGGAGCGCGGCGGCGATGGTATCCCGCGCGACAAAAACGGTAAATGGGGCTCCCATTAGCTGTCGTTCTTGTGATGCCGCTCAGGCAAGAGGGCGCACGCCCCTTTGCATCCAAAAATGCGGCTCAACAAATGCCGGTTGCGGCTCACCCATTGGTAAACAACCTCGGCCACCTGAATGACGCCGGGAATCCAGAGCGTCAAGGCCACGGGGATCAGCAAAGGCAACCGCATCCCCAAAAAGCGAATGCAGCGTGCGCCGCGATGGATTCGGCCATCGGCCGTAACGCAATGGATCGCTTCCAGAAGCTGCTCCCGCGTCAATTGCGGCGCAACGGCCTGGGCGCGCGGATCGGAAACCGGCAGCACGGCAAAAGCGTAGAACCAATCGAGCCACGTCAAAAGCCGCATCTGAAAAGTGCAGAGCGGGCACTCGGCGTCATAAAGAACCAGGTGGCGTTTCACAATAGGAAACATCCCCCGCCCACCCGTGCGCGTCAAATCATTGTGCATGCCGACGAAAGAGACTTGTCAAACGGGCCGCAAGGCTGGTTATTCAATCCTGCCATGTCCCCCGAAAGCACAGAAAGCCTCCTCTATAAGCGCGCTCATTTCACCACCCGTTTGCCGGTGGCCTGCCGCTTCACGTCTGCCCATTTCTGGCTGGCGCAGGAAAAGGATGGAGTGTTGCGGATCGGCTTCACGAAATTTGCCACCCGGATGCTGGGAGAAATGGTGGACCACCAGTTCGATCTCGCTCCGGGCACACCGGTCGCGTCCGGGCAGGTGATCGGCTGGATCGAAGGTTTCAAGGCGCTCACGGAACTGTTCTGCGCGGCCAGCGGCACATTTGAAGAATCCAACCCGGCCCTGGGCGAAGATATCACCGTCATCTCGCGCGATCCCTACGGCGAAGGATGGCTCTATCGCGTGCGCGGCATATTTCCAGAGGGCTCCCTTGACGCGAGCGGATATTGTGCCCTATTGGATGCAACCATCGATGGGCTGCTCGACGCCCAATGCCGCACATGAGCCAAACGCCACGCATTTTGTATTGCCACTGCGCCAATGCCCAGGTGTTGCTCCCGGAGACCCGGGAGGCGGCGCTCCGGATGTTGTGTGAATCCGGACTGCCGTTCGAGACCGTCGCCGATCTGTGCGAACGTTCCGCACGCCGTGATCCCCTTTTCAAACGCCTGGCCGACTCCGGCCCTGTCGTGATTGCCGCCTGCCATCCGCGCACCGTGCGCTCCTTGTTTGCCGCCGCCGATTCCGTGCTGCCCAAAGAAACCCAATATTTGAACCTGCGCACGGATCAAGCGGAGACAATCTCGGCTGCAATTAGAGAAATCCCCTGCTCGGAAACCGGCCCCGCCCGCGATGTGGATGCCGTTCGCAAGGAACTAGAAAACGCGCAATCCGCCGATGGATGGAATCCCTGGGCGCCAGTGATCGACTACGACCGCTGCACCGATTGCATGCAATGCCTGAGCTTCTGCCTGTTTGGAGTGTACGGAGTGGACGCAGAATCCCACATCAAAGTAAACAACCCCGAGCAGTGCAAAACCAACTGCCCCGCTTGTGCGCGCGTCTGTCCTGAAGCCGCCATCCTCTTTCCCAAACACGCCTCGGATGCGATCAACGGCGGCGCGGCTGCCGCCAGCGCAACGCACGAAGCCATGAAAGTCGATCTCTCCGCGCTGTTTGGAGGCGACATCGCCGCATTGTTGCGGGAGCGCAATCAACGCTCACAGCCCCGTTTTTCCAAGGAC
>CAIYQA010000266.1 GCA_903928175.1 uncultured Spartobacteria bacterium
AGCAGGAACGCGACGAGAATTTTGCGGTCGCGGGGCCGCAGAAGATCAATCGTCAGCATGCCGGCAAGAGCGCCCGGTTGGGCCAGATGTTCCTGCCGAAGCTTGAGCCAGGCGCCCGCCAAGGTGAGCACGATCCCGGCGCCAAGAAAGGACGGAGCCACCACGTAGGCCAGGATTCCCATGTACGGATTGCCGTGATGGGAAAGCAGATCGACCGCAAACAGCAGCACGAACGCGAAAAAGCTCGCGGTCGCCAAAACCAAACCGACCAGGCTGATCCAGTTCCGCAGCAAGCGGCTCCTGGAAGGTTTATTTTCAGACGAATGATTCATGCTCTTGGCTCCGAATAAAGGAGGCCGTTGGGTTAGCCAACGGCCTCCAGCAATACATTGGGTTTCTACGCGATCTTACTTTTTGAATGCTCGGATGTGGGCCACCAAAGCCTTGATCTCCTCGGGGGTCAACTTGTCTTTGAACGCCTTCATCTTCCCCTTGCCTTCGCTAATGGATTTGAAAGCTTCCTCATCGGTGAATTTTGCCTGAACCTTGGGATCGGCATAACTCTCGACGCCGCTTTTCTTGCCCATCATCGTATTGCCGCTGCCGTCTTTTGCGTGGCAGGAGGCGCAATTCTTGGCCCAGTTTTCCGCTGCGTCCGCGGCAAGGGCGTTCCCGGCAGCCCAAACCATGGATGCAGCTATCAGCAGAATTTGTTTTTTCATGGATTATTGATGTTTAGGTTTAACGAACAATGGTTAATCGACTAGAACCGGACCAGCAAGCTCGTTGAAATGAGATGAGCGTTGAAATTTCCGTATCCGTAGGAAGTATCATCGCGGCTGGTGGTGTAGGCGTATTTCAGCGTCAGACGCGCATTGCGGCAAAGCTGCCTCTGCATGCTCAGGGAGACGGTATTCTCCTCCTGGCCTACTCCATAGGGCTGGCTGATCACCACCGCATTGTCGAATAACCCGTCGTTCGAATAGTTGTTCGCGCGATAGTAGATGTAGTCGGCACGGAGATCGGTCTTGTCATCCAGCGCATACCCAACACCGAGCCCGAGGGTCCAGTAATCGTTTTTGCAGCTCAACCCCACCGGCCCGATCAACGGATTGCCGGGTTTGTAAGCAGGCGCGGTGTTGACGCCGCCAGCGGTCGTGTAGTAGGTCGGGTCCTGAATGGTGATTGCCGCCGGTGTCTCTGTGTTGCTCACGACATAACTGAAGTTCCCCTGGAGATAAAGCCGATCCAGCGGAGTCCAGGTGGCGCATTCAGTAAACATGTTGTTTGTTTGCGTCGCGCATTCCTGGGACTGCAACTCGTCAGCGGCAGTGTAGCTGGTGATCCGTTGAAAGTCGTAGCGGCTGACCAACGAGAGGTTGCTCAACGGCCGCGTCGTAACCCTGAAGTTCATATCATCCGTGGAGAAGTTCTGGTTGTTGATGAAATAGGCATCCTGCTGCGTCAGTTTTCCAGCGCCGGTATTGGTGAAATCCGTATTATCGTACTTGTGATAATATTGGCCGGAAAAACTCAGCCTCGGCAACGGATACCAGTTGAAGCCTGTCGAGTATTTCTGTGTGAGCCGGGGGCTCTCCCAGGCTGTTTTCAAGGTCGTTGTCCCGGAAGAAAGGGTGCCGGGGACTTGAAGGCTCGATGTGGGGGTGGTTTGTGTTATGAGGATGGCATTTTTCTGGAACTGCTGCACGTACTCCATTTCCTCATCCAAATCGCAACGAGTATAAAGAACCCAATCCTTCAGGCCCGTGAAGCGCACCTCGAGGTTTTCCGCCGCCCTCTGGATCGCATAATCGCTGGTGGCTATGCCAGGGTCCTGCGTCGGTTGAAGGTAAGTGATCGGGTTGGTGGTGGTTCTACCTCTTACCGTCGTAAGATAATACGCCTTCGCATAATTCGTGTTTGTCAGGGTGTAAGTGGAGACGCTGTCGGTGTTCTCGCTGTCGAAAAGGAAACCCGTCAGAATGGAAATCTGCGGGATCGGAATCCACATGAGGTTCACATTGAACTCGTGCCGGTGCATTTCCGAGCCCCCAAGGAGATCGATGTAGCTTGCGGCAGCTCTGGTGCTGACATTTCCCCCAACAGCGGCACTTGAACCGCTTGTCGCAGCCAACGGCAGATATTGCAGCGACACGGGATAGGTTGGGTTCCTATAGGCAGTCGCCCCAAATATGCCGTGGTAGGCGGAATCATAATCTTGTCCGTAGATGCGGCTCCCCCCGATATCGCTGTTGAGCGTCGAGAACTCGTAGGCCGAGGTCAGCCACAGTTTCTCGCCGAAGCGCGTCTCGGTGGTTGCGTGTGTGCTGAACAGGTCGGTTTTCATCGTGTCCTCCTGGGTCACGTAGCGGTCGAGCTTGACGTCGTTGTACAACGGCTTGCCGCTCACCAGCGTGGGGTTATACTCCCCGGGGCGTAACAAAAGGTTCAGCGAGTCGTCGCTATTGCTGAATTCCGCGCGGGCTCCAACGCCCAAGTCGGTGTTGCCGATGGTCTTTTTCACGTCCGCTGTGAAAATATCCCGCTGCTCATGGAGATCGCGGAATGCAGGCACGATTTTACGCAGGTTATTGGGATTCACCATGTTGCTGCCGGTGCGGGCGGTATCGCCCCAAATGGTGGAGTCCTTCGTCCCATCGCGCCAGAGGTGATCGTAACGAATGGTAATCTCCGGGAGGCTCGGCACACGCAGGCCGAGTTCGGCCCATACGTCCCCGCGATCCACATACAGCTCGTCGTCCAGGGGATTGAATATCCGCCCTCCCCCCGAGAGCTTGTCGTTGGGATAGAATCCCCCCATGCCATTATAAAACGAGCGAAACTCCTTGTAGCCGGCGCGAATGTAGCCGACATCCGGTTTCGAAATATCCAGCCGCAGGTCGTAGTCGTTCTCCCCAAAGATGGCGTGGCCATCGAGCTTGGCGAACCATTTGTTCCCGAGGGTTTGCTCCAAATGCATGTCATTGATTCCGCCAAACATGCCACTGGCTTGCTGGGTCCGCTGCTGGCCCTCCGCCTTGTTGCCTTTGTAGATCATGGTGCCGGTGCCCACATCCACCCAGTTTGCGAAGTTTTCCTCGTCCGCAGGCACGATGGTTTTTGGCGATTCTCCGGCGAACACAGGAGAAGCGCCTGCCAGCACGACGCAGGCGCAAAGCGCTGCCATCGGAGTACCGCGAAGGATACGGTCTTTAAAAGAGATTTTCGTTTTCATTTTTGAGGGGCCCTTTCGAGATTGTTTGAAGAACTAGTACCTGAGGTGTTGGCTGACCTGGGAACCGTGCACAGCCTCGTGGCACCCCGCGGACCAACAGGTGCCATTGGCAAGCCTGGAAGTATGGTTTTGATCCCCGATCGTCACCTGCCCGGTCTGTATTGCCGTGCTGGCCGAGGGCAATTGCATTTGGAAATGGCACTTCAAGCAGAGCGATGCGTTGCGCTGGAGCAGCATGCGCGGGTTAATGGTTCCGTGCGGATCGTGGCAGGCGGTGCAACCATCGCGCAACGCCTCGTGATGGAACACGAACGGACCTTTCTGCGCCATATGGCACTGGAAGCAGGTGTCATTGGGGCTCATCAGCGAGGTCCCGCCGCCCTTGGTGGCATCTCCCTTGTGCGGGTTGTGGCAATCCACGCAGCTCACCCTCCCCTGGAGAACCGGATGCGTGTGCGGCAGGTTAAACTTTGCCCGCACTTCCATATGGCACTGGAAGCATGTCTCCGGAGATTTGCGGGGGTTGAGGATCGTGTTCGCCGCGCCGCCCGTCTCGATGTGCTTGCTGCCGGGGCCATGGCACGATTCGCAACCGATGTTCTCCGCGTTCTTGCCTTGCGCTTTGAGCCGCGCATGGGTCGCAGTCGGAAAGTCGCGCGTGATTTCCGCATGGCAGTCCGCGCAGCTCTTGGAGCCGGCGAAGGTCGATCCCGGAATGCTGGGCGGCGCCATGATCGGGCGGGAAAGCGTGCCGCACGACACCAGGGTGACACCGAGCGCAACGCAGGCTGCGGTGATCCAAACCGCCTTGCGAGAAGCACCTTGGAACCATTGTTTTAACGAGATACGGGGAGTTCGTTTCATGGGTGGGTTTTGTTTTTTCTGAATTAGGGAGAGCGGGGAAAACAGTTTGCTTAAATCAAAAATAATAATAATGGTATTATTTTTCTGAATGAGTTTGCGGCTGGTGATTCACTTAACTTATGCAGGTGTATCGCCGAATTTGGCGAAATGGAGCAACCCTTGCCTTGCCGCTCCCGCACCTTTTTTTGTCAATTCAATAAGGATTCCCCGTTTTGAAAGGCGGGAGAAATTAGTAAAGATTATATCAGGCAAAACCTGAGGCTCTTCCTTTCCACGAAATCAGTCCCCGGATATGCCGATGAATGCATTGAATTTTCCTGGATGCGCAAGCGGGCGGGTGCACGCGCCAACCCTGATAGAACCTAGAGCATTTTCGTTTGACGTTGTCGCATTGATTGTGCGCTGAAAGCGCAAGGGAAACCAGCTCAGGGCAGAGCGCAGCGTCGCCCTGGGTGCCGCGCAACAACCGGTTGCGCCCTGCAAGGGCGCTGGTAAGGGGGAGCGGATTG
>CAIYQA010000267.1 GCA_903928175.1 uncultured Spartobacteria bacterium
AGGGCATATTTCGCCCATTTGTGTAAACCATCCTCCCGGTCTGTTCTGTAAAGGATCCCCCCGGTCCGCACCCCATCCCAGCGTGGGGCATCGCCCCACGTCCCCCCACATGACAGAGCAAAAGGGCTGAAAGCCCGGCGCATGGAACACGGCGTTTGATGCGCCGGGCTTACAGCCCTGAGCCTATCTTTCTGAAAAGTCCTGGGGCGCTGCCCCAGGCTGATATGCCGCCGCGCCTTTGGCGCTAAATACAAGCGCCTCTTGGAAATTCTGCACCACTTTTAATCTCCTTCGGGTTCAATTCCCCGCCGCTTGCGGCGTAAGGTTGAGCGGCGCGGCACTGAAATACCCCGTCCGCTTGCGGCGGGGATGGGTTTATTCACGCCCTGGGTCTCCTGAACCTGTAAAACGCATTTGCGTTGAAGGCGTTGTGCCCGTAGCATCTTCGGTCCTCCCAGATGACCGAATTCGGAAAAATCGTAATCGCAGCAGCGCTTTCAGTGTTGGCGCACGTGGGCCTTTTCACGGCGTTGACGCTGATGCCCGGGAATGTGCTTGTGCCGGCGGTGGACTCGACGGCGGAGGAAATCCCGCTGGAAGTGAGTTTCGAGTCGGCTCCTGCAACCGTGGAGCCGGTGCTGGCGCAGGCTGAGAGCATCCGCACGCAGCTTGACCCGGCGAATCTCAAAAAAGCGGACCAAGCGCCGGAGCAGCCGAGGGAAATCGCCGCGCACAATTCGCAGGCGACCCCGCCGAAGCCGGATTTCACCGCAGGCATGGAGTTGGCGGCCGCCCCGGCTCCTTCACCGCAACCCGAGACGGACGAGGTGGGCATCGATGCCCTGGGCAATTACGGAAAGGCGGTTGGCAACGCCATTGGAGTGCGTTGGGAGTTTTATCGGAGGGCGCAAAAGGATTTGCCCGTGGGTGAGGTGCGGATTAAGTTTTCCATCGACGCTCAGGGTCATCCCTCCGCGGTAAAGGTTCTCTCGAACACGGCGGCTCCAGCGAATGCCCAAATCGCCATGCGCGCCGTGCAGGAGGCAAAAATTCCGCCGATTCCCTCCGAGCGATTGGCTCAGGTCCCCAACGGACGCATGGAGATCACATATCTTTTTATTAATTACCGAACCCAATGATCGCAGCCTTCTCCATCACCCAATTCATCGTTCACGGCGGATTCTTCATGTATCTGCTCCTGGTTTGTTCCGTGGTTTCCGTGGCCACCATTCTCCTGCGCGGCTGGGCGTTGCGGCGGGAGGCGGTCATCCCGGCGTGGCTCTGGAACAGGATCGAAGCGTTGCAACCGGGGGAGACCGGCCCATCGTTGGAACGCCTCGGGCAGACGGTGCGCAACGATCCCTCGGCGCTCTCCCGGATCACGGAAGTGGCGATCCACCACCTGGAATGGCCGCGCATGGAAAACATGGAGGCGGTGCAGACGCGCGCGCGGCATGAGGTGATCCGCATGGAAGCGGGGTTGGTGATTTTGGAGGTGATCGTCGGCATCGCGCCGCTGCTGGGGCTGCTTGGGGCGGTTTCGGGCCTGGTAACGGTGTTCGGGACCTTGGGGGCCAGCGAGACGATCTCGGACCCGCGCACTATCGCCAAAGGAATTTCCGAGGCGCTCAACACGACCATTGCCGGACTTTCCATCGCCATTCCCAGCCTCATTGCCTATTCCTATTTTTCCAAGAAGGTGGAGACGTTGAGCGTCGAGATGGAGTCGATCGTTGGCGAGTTCCTGGCCAAGTGTTATTCGCGCAAAATGCGGCGGGAATCCCGGGCTCTTTCGCCCGTGGCGCAAGACGGAGACGTGGCACAATGAACTTCTACCAGCGCAAGCGGAGGATGCCGGCGGTGATCATCGTCTCGTTGATCGATATTTTCGCGATCCTGCTCATTTTTGTGATCGTCACCTCGACCTTCAAGCGGCCGCAACCGACGGTGACCATCAAGCTGCCGGAATCGACCACCGCCGCGCCTCATCCGCAGGCGGCGAATCTGGCAGAGTTGTCTGTTTCCCCGGAGGGGACGGTAACACTTGAAGGCGCTGAAGTGGCGATGGAAGAGCTTTCGGGCAAAATCAAGGCGCTGGTGGCCGCGGATCGCTCGCTGGCGTTAAAAGCGGATACCCAGGCGCCCTTCGGCGTGATCGTTCGCGTGCTGGATGCCTTGAAAGAAGCCGGAGTTACGGGTAACTTGCCGGCATTTACTCAAACCATGAAAAGGAAATAGTGCTGTGGAAATTGTAAAATACGGAAACCCGGTGCTCCGGGCCAAGGGAGCGCGCATTGAGACGATTACCGAAGAGGTGCGGCAGTTGGCGGCGGCGATGATAGAAACCATGAACGCGGCCAATGGGGTGGGCCTGGCGGCGCAACAGGTGGGGAAGGCGCTGCAACTGGCGATTGTGGATGTCGCAGGCGTGGAGGACCGGCCGAGCCTGATGCTTGTGGATGGCAAGGAGGTCAAAATCGACGACTGGATGCCGATGGTGCTGCTCAATCCCGTGCTCGAACTTGGCAAAGAGAAGGAATTTGGCACGGAAGGCTGCTTGAGTTTTCCGGAGATCAGCGCGGATATTCAGCGTTCCATCGTGGTGAAGGCCAAGGCGCGTTTGTTGGACGGGCGCGAGGTGGAGTTTGAGGCGCGGGGGTTTCTTGCCCGTGCTTTGCAACACGAGGTGGATCATTTGAATGGCATCCTTTTTATCGACCGGATGAACTCGGCTACGAAAGTCAGCCTCGCGGGCAGGCTCAAGCGGTTGCAGAAGGGCGGGTAGGGCGCAATCGGTCCCAAGGGCAGCATCCATTCCGGGTAAAGGCTCTCAAATCAAATGAAGGCGATTGTGTGCTTTCCCTGTAAAAACCCTTGCCAAGCGGCAAAATCCGGAGATACTTACCCCTCCTAAAAATACGAAATATGGCACAGACGAACGAACTTCAGGGCATCCAGATGCACGCAAAGGACACAGGCAGCGCCGACGTGCAAATTGCCCTCCTTACTCAGCGGATTCAGCAACTCACCGAACATTTGAAGACCCACGCCAAGGACCACGCCTCGCGCCGCGGTCTCTTGATGATGGTGGCCAAGCGCCGCAGCTTGCTGGATTACCTCAAGCGCACGGCGAGCGATCGCTACCAGGGCCTCCTCGAGAAGCTCAATCTCCGTAAGTAAAACATTTTCCGGGTTGTCTCCCGGACCGGGTTCCGGTCCGGGGGTTTCCCTTTTTGGGCGGGTGATTTCACACGCCCTTTCTCCAAACCAAAAATCCCGTTCGGGCAGGAATACCCGTCGGAAATCACAAAACACGCGCAGCGCCCGGGGCGTTGCCGGGGAAATGAGATCAAGAACTATGAACTACGAAGTAAGAAACGGGCGCTTTGCCTGTTCCATACTTCCTACTTCATAAGTCCTGATTTCTCCGACTCCGGCGATGTTCGGCGGTGCTGCATTTCTTAAGTATGCATCATACGATCTCCATTGAGGTGGGCCCTTCGCCCATCGTTATTGAAACTGGCAAAATCGCCAAACTCGCCGACGGTTCCGTCACGGTCCGTAGCGGCGACACCATCATGCTCGTCACTGCCGTCTCGGCCACCTCCCTTAAAGAGGGCCAAGACTGGTTCCCGCTCACGGTTGACTACCGTGAAAAAGCCGCAGCCGTGGGCAAAATCCCCGGCGGCTACTTCAAACGCGAAGGACGCCCGAGCGAGAAGGAAATCCTCACCGCCCGCATGACGGACCGCCCGTTGCGTCCGTTGTTCCCGAAAGGTTACCTGTACGACACGCAGATCATCGGCGTGCTCCTGAGTGCCGATGGGCAGAACGATCCCGACATCCTTTTCATCAACGGTGCATCCGCCGCGTTGATGGTTTCCGACATCCCGTTTGCCGGGCCGGTCGGCGCCGTTCGCGTCGCCCGCGTTCATGGGGAGTTTGTTGTGAACCCCACCCACGCCCAGCGCCTCGATAGCGACCTGGACATCGTTTACGTCGGCAATGAAAACGACGTTGTCATGATCGAAGGGGCCGCCAATGAAGTTCCTGAAGAGGAATTCATCAAGGCGCTCGAATTCGCCCAGCCTTTCGTCAAGCAGATCGTGCTTGCGCAGAAAGAACTCGCCGCCAAAGCCGGCAAGGAAAAGCGCGTTGTGCCTCTCATGCTCGTTAAGGACGAACTGCTCGAAATCGCCTATCAAGTGGCAGGGGATCGCATCGAAGCGGCCCTTTACACCCCGGGCAAAGTCGCCCGCATCAAGGCGGTCGATGCCCTCAAGACGGAAGTCAAAGCCGCCATCTTTGCGAAATTCCCGGAAGCCACCGGGTTCGAGATCAGCCAGGCGTTCGACTACCTCCAGGAAAAAGCCGTTCGCATCAGCGCCCTCGATAAGGGGATCCGCGCCGATGGACGTGGCTACCTCGATCTGCGCCCGTTGACGGCTGAAGTCGGCCTGCTCCCTCGCTCGCACGGTTCCTCGCTCTTTTCGCGGGGCGAAACCCAGGCCGTGGCTCTTGCCACGCTGGCTCCCGCCGACGAAGCCCAGATGCTCGACGCCTACACCGGCGGCGAATCTGAAAAGCGCTTCATGCTGCACTACAACTTCCCGCCGTTCTCCGTGGGCGAAACCGGGCGCACCGGCAGCCCCGGACGCCGCGAAATCGGCCACGGCGCTCTGGCTGAGCGTTCCATCGCACCGGTCATCCCGGCCGAGCGCGATTTCCCGTATGCCATCCGCATCAGCAGCGAGATCATGGAATCCAACGGTTCCTCCTCGATGGCGACGGTTTGCGCGGGCATTCTCGCCCTCATGGATGCAGGCGTTCCGATCACGAAGCCCGTCGCGGGCATCTCGGTCGGCCTCGTGACGGAATACGACGCCAACAACAACCTGGTCCGCTACCAAACCATGACGGACATTCTCGGCAGCGAGGATCACTTCGGCGACATGGATTTCAAACTCTGCGGCACCGACACGGGCGTCACCGGGTTCCAACTCGACCTGAAACTGACCAGCCTTCCCATCAAAATCCTGGCCGAGGCGATTCGCCAGGCCAAGGCCGCCCGCAGCGTCATCCTGGGCGTCATGGCTGCGGCGATTGCCGAGCCGCGCAAGGAACTGAGCGTCTATGCGCCGCGCATCGAAACCGTCAAGATCCCCGTGGACAAGATCGGTCTGCTGATCGGGCCTGGTGGCAAGACCATCAAGGGGATCGTGGCCGAGACCGGCGCCGAGATTAACATCGAGGATGACGGCTCCGTGCACATCTACTCCAACAACGGCGAAAGCCTCCAGCGCGCCAAGGACATCATTGCAGGGATGACCAAGGAGATTGAAATTGGCACCACCTACAACGGCACCGTCGTTTCCACCAAGGAATTCGGCGCGTTTGTCGAAGTCCTCCCCGGCAAGGAAGGCCTCGTGCATATCTCCGAGTTGGCCGACTTCCGCGTGAACAAGACCGAAGACGTCGTCCGCATCGGCGACGCCATCTGGGTCAAGTGCATCGGCATCGACGACAAGGGCCGTGTGAAACTCAGCCGCCGGGCCGCCATGAAAGAGCGGAACGAAGCGGCCGGAGCCACCGAGACCGCCGCCGAAGGCAGCAAGTAAGCCTAAAAAATTCAAAACGCCTCATTCGGGAAACCGGGTGAGGCGTTTTTGTTTTCTCACACGAAGGCACGAAGGCACGAGGGCACGAGGGCACGAAGAAAAAAAGGGGGGTGATGGGAGATGTTGAGGGAACCCGAAGGGTTCACAGACAATAGCAGGGGGTCGAGCGAAGCGACACCCCCGGACCCAGCCCAACCAATGTCTCACCCCGGCAGGGGTGGCAGTACGCGCAGACGAAACCGGAGCTTGGGAACGAGGACATTGAGGCGCGTCCAAAGCCGCCCCATCACCCCTTGCTTGCGCGCTTTTTCTTTTCGGTGGCGGGCAGGAGCGGGGAGGTGAGCCGTTCGTAGAGGGCAAAGAGGTATTCCACGCGCGCCCGTTCGCTGGGGAAAGGCTGTGGGCGGTAGCAGAGGTCCACGGCGCGGTCGAGGTCGGCATGCGCCTTGACGAGCCGGGGCGGCATGGTGAGCGGGTCGTAGAGATCGGCCAGCGTCGCGTTCTTGTCCGCAAGGTATTCCTCGCGCACATCCAGCACCGCCTGTGCCGCCGCCTCCACCGCTGCCCGCTGTTTCGCGCTCGGGGCCTCCGGCCACGGGTAGTTGTTGTAAACGATCTTGTTGGAGTATCGGTAACGGGACTCCAACCGTCCGCAGACCTGGCGCACCCACGCCATGTGCATTTCAGAAGAAATGACGCCGAAGTGAAATAGCGAGGCATCGGGAATAGAAGAACAGCTATCTGCTACGATGAATTTGGGCTCAAAGTAGCCGAATGGAATATAACGGCGTGTCTCCGATGAATGGCGTGGAATGACAATATAGCGAGACACGGGTTGCCGAATCTCCGTGAATAATCCGGGTTGGGTTGCGCCACGGCGAGTAGCTTCTTTTTTGCTGGCTAGGCGAAAATCCCGGCAGGCCTCAAGACGCATTTTAATGCCAGAAATATTTCTAAGTTCAGACGGATTTGCATCTATCAACCACAGACACCAGCGCGGAATCGCATGAAGATATTCCTCTGCACAAAGAAAAGGGCGAAGAAATTTTTCGGCCCCAGGGTTATCTGCAAGAAACTGTTGGCGGTCTCTTTCTTCGACAATCAAATTGCCATTGTCCGTTGGTTGGCTGCCTTTAGTCATCTGCGGCACGTTGCAAATTGGCTTTGTGCGAGGTATGAGCGTCGTATCATTTCCTTCAACAAGATAAGGGCTGATGTTTTTGGCCGCGATAACAGTTAACTTTTCACCCTCGTAGTCGTAAATATGCTTGTTCTCCGTGTCAAATGCGCCAAAGCCAATGATGACGACGTGAACATGCGCCTTGCCGCGCGCCTCGCTTTCCCATGCAAAGGTGCGGTGCGCGAAATGAATTTTTAGACCGAAGCGTTGTATGAGCGGGTTCCAAAGCGCGCCGACTTGCTCGCCCTGACTGATGGAATTCGTGGAAACGAAACCGACGCTGATGTGCATGCCGTGAATGTATTCAGCCGCTTTGCGATACCAACCAGTAACGTAGTCAAGCACGCCTGCCCTTTCGGTCTTGCCCCATACAAGCTCCATATCCTGTGCTTGATCGGCACTCATCAGGTGTTTTCCAATAAACGGCGGGTTGCCCAGCACGTAGCTGCATTGCGCGGGCGGGAGGATCGCTTTCCAGTCGAGCCGGAGCGCGTTGCCGCAGACGATGGTGGGGCTCTTGCGCAGAGGCAGGCGGGCAAAATATTGGCCGAAGGCTTCGGAGACGCGCTGGTTCATCTGGTGGTCCATGAGCCACATGGCCACCTCGGCGATGCGGGCCGGCCATTCGCTGATCTCGATGCCATAGAAGGCGTCCACATCCACGAGCAGTAGCTGCTGGATGTCGAGTTCCTGCTGCTCATTGCCGCGGAGGGCGTGGAGTACGTCCAGTTCCAGCAAGCGTAGTTCGCGGTAGGTGATGACGAGGAAGTTGCCGCATCCGCACGCGGGGTCCAGGAAACGGAGCTTGCCGAGCCGCTGGTGGAAGCGCCGGAGTTCGGCCTTGTTGTGCTTGATGCGCTCGAACTCGGCGCGCAGATCGTCCAGAAAGAGGGCGCGGACGACTTTGAGGATGTCGCGCTCGCTGGTGTAGTGGCCGCCGACCTGCCGCCGCTCTTTCGGTTCCATAACCGATTGAAAGAGCGAGCCGAAGATGGCAGGGGAGATGCGCGACCAGTCGAAGTGGGTGCTGGCGAGCAGGGCGTTGCGCATGTCGCGGTTGAGGTCGGCGAAGTCGAGGCGCTCGGCGAAAAGTCCGCCGTTGACGTAGCGGAAGCGGGCGAGGTCTTCGTCGAGGTTCTTTTGCCGCTGTTCCTCGGGCGTATCGAGGATGCGGAAGAGCCGGTCGAGGTGCATCCCGAGGTTGGAGCCGTCCGGAGCGGTTTTGTTTTCGAGGTAAAGACGGAAGGCGTCGCGCTCAAAGATGCCAGTATCCTCGGCGAAGAGGCAGAAGAGGATGCGCACGAGGAAGCGTTCGAGGTCGTGCCCCCTGTAGCCGCCTGCCTCGATGGCGTCATGCAGGTCGCCCATGATGGCGACGGCTTTGAGGTTGATCGGGTCTTGCTCCTCAAACTTGTGCTGTTTGTAGCCGGGGATGAAGGCGAAGTCGTGGATGTGCCGGTGAAAGTCGGCCAGCGGGAACTCCAGCGAGGCGACGCGGAATTTGTCGAAGAGGGGGAGATCGCGTTGGTCGTCGGGCTCCAGGTCGTGGAGGGCGATGCGGGCGAAGTCGGAGAGGATGACGTAGCGGGGGATGTCGTCGTGGCGGCCCTCGCGCGCGAGGTCGCGGATGTAGCGGAAGGCTTGGGACTCGGCTTTGCTCAGGTCGCCGCCGAAACTTTTGTGCTCCACAAGCAGGACGCCGGGCCAGAAGAGGTCGATGAACCCGTGGTCGCCAGTGATTTTCTTTACGGGTTCTTCAAAGCTGGCGACGAGTTTGCGTCGGATGCCGAAGACTTCAAAAAACTCGTTCCAGAAGGTCTGCTTGTCGGAAGCCTCGCGCGTGGAACTTGCCCATTCGCGGGTGAATCGAATGGCGTTGTGGCGGATTTCGTTCCAACTGATGGGCATCGAAAAATCAAACCGTAAGGGGGCGACTGAAGCAAGAAGTTACTGTTCGGCTTCGAGGGGGCAACGCGTAAAGTGCATTTCGGCGGGAGGCTGAAATAGAGCATTTTCGTTTGACGTTGTCGCATGGATTGTGCGCTGAAAGCGCAAGGGAAACCAGCCCAGGGCAGAGTGCAGCGTCGCCCTGGGTGCCGCGCAACAACCGGTTGCTCCCTGCAAGGGCGCTGGTAAGGGGGAGCGGATTGAGCACGAGCGTTTCCCAGTGCCCTTGCAGGGC
>CAIYQA010000268.1 GCA_903928175.1 uncultured Spartobacteria bacterium
ATCCAGTTCCCTCGACTCCTGATGCTCGACTTTGAGCCAGAGGAGATTGCCAGTGGTTTGGGAGTAGTCCTCTTTACCAGCTCGCACACGGACGGCGGCGTGCGTCTCCAGTTCCAGCAAAGCCAATCGGTCGGCTTCCCGAATCATGGCGGGGATGCGGTCGTCGAATATCGCCATGACCGAAACGGACTTGGGAGCCGAGACCACCACGTCGTAACCCTGCCTCCGGTTTTCGATCCGCCGCTGTACCAAGTCCTCACCGGTCAGGGGGTGGTAGCCGTCCAACACCCGCTGCAACTGTTCCTGCGTTGGCGGCCCGGTCAGCCCCAGTGTCGCTGCCAATTTTCCGCCCCACTCCGGCGGAACCGCCCCCGTCGTGAGGTAATACCCCGCGTCGGCCCCATCGCTTTTGCGATTCAGGTCTGTCTTAAAATACTCGGCAGCACTGCTTTTTGCTAGGGGTCGGAAGGTCACCATGCCCCTGAAGGCGGTGTCCAAAGCGGCCCGTCAAGAAAACAGCCGGTTTTTTTCACGGTTGCCACGCTTCAGGACGCTCTTCGATGGGGCAACCGTCTCAAAGTGTTCCTAAGCGTCCCCGGCGTGGTATCTTTCCAACGTATGAACTTTCCGCCCAAAGTCTTTGTCGCCGCCGACTATCACGAATTCCGGTCTGTCGAAAAAATCCTACGCTGGGCCGGGTATTCGGCGGTGACCCACAAGGAACTGCCGAATGAAAGCGGCCGGTATGTGGCCGTCTTCTATTCCGACGCCGAAGAGGCCGAACCCCTGATCGCCGCCACGAGAAAGGAACTCGCGGGCTGTACGCCGCCCGTGTTGGATATGTCCGCAGTCTGACGGGTGAGGGACGGTTATCGCTTTGGGAGGGCGGTATCTTTCGGAACATGAACCTGCTTAAAAGTCGGACGATGAACGCGACGCTGGATTTGAGGGATTGGCTGGCGCGGGCCCGGCTGGCGGGGGTGCCGTTCATCCCGGCGGAGGAATGTCCCGTCGAATTGGACTTGCGGGAGGAGCCGGGCGGGCCGGGCTTGGAGGAGTTGTCGGCTTGGACGGAGCGGCGGACCAAGGGATTGGCGGACGAGGTCGGCGGGGCGGTCTGGCGTTGGAATTTGTGCGCGCCTTGGGAACTGAAAGCTGCGGTGTCGCATCCCGGGTTGCCGGTGCGGGTGCCTTGGCCGAAGGACGCGATGGGGGACGAACGGTTCCGGGCGATCCTTTCGGAGGCGCGGGCCGCGGGGCTGTTGACCCTTACCACGCTGGTGCGCCCCTGGATCGAGGCGGCGGAAGTGGCGGGGTTGCCCGTCGAGTTGCGGGTGTTCGTGTCGGGGACGGGCGCGTCCGTCACCTCCTATCACACCACCCGGCCGCTCGGAGATGAGTGGTTGCCTCACGCGGAGCGGGCTGCGGCGTCGGCCCTGAAGTTGAGGCCGTGGGTGCCTGCGGTGGTTGACTTTTCGGCAGACTTTCTGGTCACGGAGGCGGGGGAGACGCTCCTGCTGGAAGGCGGGCCGCCCTGTTGCTACGGGGCCGATCCGTGCCTGTTGGAGCCTGACGGGCCGTTCGGAGACGGGCGGATCGTGTTGGGGTAGGCCGCGGGCGGTCAGTCTCGGTATCTCTTTTATGAAAACTCCGATTGTTCGCCATCACGCCGACCTCGCCTTGCTCTATCGCGGGGTGCGGGTCTATCACGTTTTGAGGGATTTGGAAGCCGGGCGTCAGAACGCCACGGTGTCCGAACATTGGCTGACTTGGGCATTTTCGGCCCGTAGCCTGGACGACGGCCACTCCGCCCAATTTGATGTTCGGGAGTTGCCGAAGGTCGGGAAGCCGTTGGCTGACAAGGTGGGGTTTCAATCCCCGCTCCTACCTGCGGCGACGGTTCAACGCCTGGCAGTGTTCATTGACGACGAGTTGACCAAGCCGAAGGCGGCGAGGGCCTGGGAGAAGGCGAAGGCTGCGGCGTGAGGTTATGCCGACTTTCCTCTGTTTTCCGAACTGGATCCCGCGGAAGAGGATCCGTTCCAACGGGACTTATACGGTTCCACGTGTCCGGTGGTGGAGGTGGACGGGATTCAGCATGCCGTGGCGGGTGCGGAATACGGGGAGCCGGTGATCGCTGCGATGTTCACGCTCGGCTTCTTCCTAAACCCGGCTTCGCTGATCTGTGGCGTTGAAAGCGGGATTCACTTTTAAGTTCATCCGACCTCATCACTGCCTGAGGGAATACTACCGGCGGCTCGCCGAACGCAACCGGGGGAGCTGGCTGGGGAGTTTCGCTGCCGTGCGGGATAGCATCAAAGCCCTCCTTTCAGTTAAATGAAAGCGTCACTTCCATATTAAAACTCCATTTTAATTTCTAGTTGACGCTTTAATATTAAAGTGGCACTTTAATTCCATGAACGCATTACGCTTTGAAGTCGCCTTCGAGGATTTGCCCGGTTTCCGGGCGGATGCCGTTCTTGGGAAAACTGTTTTTGAGGTCGTGAAAGAGCCTGGGGACCTCCGCCCGGTTCGGTCCACGGTAATGGACATTGCTCGTTATGGTGCCGGAAACCCTGAGAGACGGGGAGTGCTCCTTCTCAACGAGCCTAAGATAAGCGACAGACGGATTCTTGGCGAATGGGAGAAGATCATGGCGATTATCAGACCCGAAGTGCTTAAACGGCTGGCCATGGTCATACACCGAGCGGGAGTACCAGACCAAGTCATCGGAGAATTGTCCGCAGAGGAAAGGGGAAGCCTGGAAACGATCTTTAAAGAGGATCACAAGCACTCGTCCCGCGCCCACCCACGTCCATCGGAGGCATTCTTTGACATTCTCCGAATCCTCATCAACCAGTGGATCAAGCGGGCGGGCCCGCAGACCTCGCGGTCGCTGGCTGAAGCCACAGGATGCACCTACCCCACCATCGCCGCAGCCTTGGAGAAAATGGAAAATTACCTCACCCGTCATTCCGATCGGCGGGTGGAGCTGAAAGCCTTCCCAAAGGACGAATGGTTCCGCCTCGTCGCCAATGCGGACAAGGTGCGACAGACACTCCGCTTTGCCGACCCATCGGGGCAGCCGCGCTCCATCGAATCCCTGCTTGCCCGGCTGCAAAAGCTCCACCTTGAGGGCGTCGCCATTGCTGGCGTTCCGGGGGCACGCCGCCTTTTCCCGGCGCTTGACCTGATTGGCACCCCGCGACTGGACCTGACCATTCACTGTCGCACACGCCAGCCGGACCTCAGTTTCCTTCGCCAGCTTGATCCTGCCCTGAAACCGGCCGGCCATGGAGAACCAGCCCGTCTTGTCATCCATGTGCTCCGGCAGGCGCAGGTATTCTTTGAAACGACGCCTGACGGCACCCTTTGGGCCGATCCCGTCGAGTGTCTGCTCGATCTCCACGAGATGCGCCTTGAATCACAGGCGCAAGAGATGATTAGACACCTGGTATTGGAGTCAATATGAGCACAGGAAATCAACTTATCTCTCCGCGAGCCGCTCTCGAACAAGTGGCCGCCGCCATTCCCGAAGATTGCAGGGAAAACCTCGTCATCATCGGCAGCCTTGCCGCTGGGTTTTACTTTTTTGGCGACAATCCATCGCTACAAGTTCGCACCAAAGACGCCGACTGCCTCCTCTCGCCGCGTTTCCGAGCCATCCCCGCAGGCATCGCCGTCACCGAGCGCTTGTTCGCGGCCCATTGGAGTTTTCACCCCACCGAAGAGTTTCCCTCACCCGGCACGGCCGAGACGCCGGAGATAGACTTGCCTGTGGCGCGTCTCCATCCGCCCGGTTCGCAGGATTGGTTCATCGAATTGCTCACCGTGCCGGAGTCCCCGGACGATCTCGGTCAGCGCTATATCCGTCTCCCCACGGCGAATGGGCATTTCAGCCTGTGCAGCTTCGGCTTCCTCTCACTGGCGGATTACAATCCGGTCACCACGGAATTTGGCATCCGTATCGCCCGTCCGGAAATGATGGCGCTCGCCAATCTTCTGCACCATCCCGCCATCGGTGACCAAACCATGACCGGCCTCATCGGCGGGCGCCGGATCCGGCGCAGCAACAAAGACCTCGGGCGCGTTCTCGCCCTTGCGTTGCTCGCGGAGCGGAAAGCCGAAGACACGCTTCTCACTTGGGGCCCGCTTTGGGCCGCTGCCCTTCAAGCCCGCTTCCCCGGTCGCTGGCGCGAACTCGCCCTACAAACCGGAAAAGGACTGCATCAACTCTTGGCACCGGATCGGGAGGCGGACTTCGACGAAGCCTTCCACACTTGCGCGTATGGCCTGCTCGCTTCCCAGCCTCCCACCGCAGTGCTTCTGCGCGTCGTTGGCGAGCGTCTCTTGGTGGACGCTATTGGACCGCTCGAAAGACTCGCTGCCGAATGACCGCCGACGTTTAATTCACCACTTCACAAAATGACAACCACGGATGATCTTAAAAACGCCGAGTCCTTGGCGGGCAACGAATAAACCACTAAACCAGCTATGTATCCGATGACGTAGCCTAAGGCCGAGTTGGTTCGTAGAGTTTGGCTTGCTGGGCGGGGCTTAGGATTACCAACTGGCCTACTTCGCTGCACCTGGCCTCGGAGTGAACACAGAGACAGGCTTCAAACGTTTGAAGGTTTTGCCCGTTTTACAGAGTAAAATGCCCGGTTGAGGTGCAACGAAGTGTGCCAGTTGATTTTGTTTAAGGGTGGCAAAGAGGGCATCGAAGGCGCGGGTGATTCCGTTTTCCATTTCCTCCGGCGTGGGATACACGGGGGAATCGACGTTAATGTTGGCGAGGTAATCGTTCGAGGCTCCCGCCTCGTCGAGTTTGCAGACGACGTATTTTTCAAAGGCGCGGGCGGCCTGTTCCTCGATTTTTCCGAAATAGCGTTTGCCGCGGATGGCGTCTAGGCGGCGGCTTCTTGCGGAGAAGGTTCCGGCGGAAAGGGCGTGGGCGAGTTCTCGGAAGGCTCCATTGCCGTTGGCCGTGGCGAAGGCGGCTTTTCCTTCGGGGTCGGTTTGGGAGAGGTTGTCGAGGGCGTGAAACCACTCATGTGCCAGACAGCCGGGACCGGCGGTTTTTGTCAGGTTGATGACCGTCTGGCCGGGTTCGTAGTGAGCCATCGCTTTGCCTTTGCCGCGGGCACCGAAGGCGAGGCCGAGTTTTCCGCCGAAGCCCAGGGCGGCGACCGGGATTCCCACAGCCTCCGCCAGGTCCGTGAGTGCGTCGTGAGCGTTGTTCAGGTCGTGGCGGCGGCGGTCGTTTTCGACCCAATTCCCGAACTGCACCCCGCGGAAGCCGAACTTTTGAAGGAAGGCTTCGGGGGTGGCGTCTCCGTCACGGCGTGCAGGGCCGCGGCGGGGGTCATTCCCCGCCCGGCGGCAGGCGGGTTTCTTAAGCGCTTTCCACGCCACCTCAAGTTCCGCCCGGTTGTCTTCGATGTATTGGAAGGCCGCTGTGGGCGTTCCGAAGCCAGTCTTTAGGGGGATGATTTCGCCACCCGCCATTTTGCCGATGTAAAGGTCGCCGGTCTTCCGGTTGGTATAAACCGAGAAGGCGACGGGACGGGCGGATCGGGTGGGCTTCGTTACGCCGGCCTCGATTTGTTCGCGGATGAACCCGACCATTTCGGTTTTGGCTTCCTCCCACCATCCCTTGGCGGAAGCCATGACCTTGCCGCCCAGAACGGCGAAGGTCGCAGTCCTGCAGGCGTCAATGCCGGTTTCAACGCGCCAGGCGCGGGCGGAGAGGAAGGCGGGGTAGCCGAGTTGGAGGTAGAGCGCAAACCTCCCTGCGGCCTTCCCGTGCCAGCGGCGGATGACGTCCTTCCCGTCCGCCTCCCCTGCCAGCAACGCCTTGAAGGCTTCGCGGGCGCGGGTCGTCAGGTCGAGCCAATCCTCCAGCGCATACGGGCGGCGGGGCATCCCGGGAAAGGCGTCCCGGATAGCTTTGAGCGCGGCCAAGTTTTCCCACGGGGTTCCGTTAGCCACGGCTTGTTGGTAGTCCGGTTCGGGGAGTTGCGTCGCTAGGGTGACGGGGGCGTTCTCCCCCGGTCGGCTGGAGGCTGCGGCCCCCTGCCAAAGGTCTTTGCGCGCCCCGGCGATTTTCTCGCCGAAGTCTTCCAGTTTTTGAGGGATTGCACCGTCGCTGAGCGAGGCAAGCGAACCGCAGGTGTCGCTCCAGAGGGTTTTGGATTTGATTTTTGGGGTGCTCATAAGGGTTGTTCTTTCAGGGTTGGTTTGCACTAAGAGATACAACTTGGTTTTTGACTTTTCCTCCCAAGG
>CAIYQA010000269.1 GCA_903928175.1 uncultured Spartobacteria bacterium
AGGGGTGCCGGATGCCGACGACACGGCGGGCGCTCTGCTGGCTTTGCGGCGCTTGGGTTCGCCGGATGAAGCGACGCGCAAGGCTGCGGCAGCCGGAGCGGAATGGCTGGTTGCTTTGCAAAATCGCGATGGTGGCATTCCGACTTTTTGCAAAGGCTGGGGAGCGCTTCCGTTTGATCGCAGCGGCCCGGATATCACCGCCCACGCCCTGCGTGCATGGGTGGAGTGGCTCGAGGTTTTGCCCCCCGGGCTTGCGCACCGCGTGGAATCTGCCATTGAACGGGCGCTCGTTTTTCTATCGCGCCACCAACGGCCGGACGGCGCGTGGATTCCCCTTTGGTTCGGGCATCAGGAATCGGCCGATGATGAAAATCCGCTCTATGGGACCGCGCGCGTGCTTTTGGCGCTTCGGGAGTTGGCGGCGCGGGGACGCTGGCCGCAAGCGGCAGCGCTCGCGGCAGCGGCTGAGCACTGGCTGATCGCAAATCAAAACCCGGACGGCGGCTGGTCTGGAGCGCCCGGAGCCGCATTGTCAGTGGAAGAGACGGCACTCGCCCTCGAAGCTCTGGCTGGAGCGGCACGGAATTGCGACGCGATTTCAAAAGGCACAGCCTGGCTCCTGGCAAGCGTGCAGGCTGGCAAATGGCGGGAGCCTTCGCCCATCGGATTTTATTTTGCCCGGCTCTGGTATTACGAAAGTTTGTACCCCTTGATCTTCGCCGCCGCAGCCTTGAAAACACTGGCGCATTCTCAAGATCGGGCTAATTTAAATCCTGTATGAAAAAATTCCTCCTTTTCTCCGCTGTTGCGATTGGATGGGCGCTGCCGCTTGCCAAGGCCGATGATTCGGTGCGCGCCGCGCAGGCCATACTTCAAAGCTCGGGCTATTACACCGGCGCTGTGAGTGGTGAACTTGATGGGGAAACCAAAGCGGCATTGCGACGTTACCAGATCCGCAATCAACTGGAACCTTCCGGCGAACTGACCCCGGAAACCATCGCCGCCCTGAACAAGGAGGGCTCGAGCGGCACCGCAGCGGCACCGCAGCCGGCTCCCACAGCTCCACCTGTCCCCGCAACTCCAGCGGTTCCGCCTTCGGTGCAGCCTCCCCAAGCTGTCCCCGGTGTTTCGATGGATAATCCTGAATATTCCCGAATTTTTACGCGCACCCCTTATGAGAATGCGTCGCCGGAAGTTCAGGTTGGAACCGTTCGCAGAGCCCAAATGATTCTGGCCGAACGCGGCTTGTTCCGGGGTGTGCCGGATGGCCGACCCGGGCCGGAAACCGAAGAGGCGCTGTTCCGTTTCCAAGCCTCGCGGGAATTGCCGCGAACGGGTCGGCTGGATATCGACACGCTTGCCGAACTTCATCTCCTGCCCGTTTCCAAGCTGCAACGGCCGCGCGGAATCCAGGTGCTCCCGGAGCGTGCGGCTCCGCATGGTGCCGTTCGCGGGGTGCCGTTGGATTAAGTCTTTTGCTTCAACCGAACAGGCTGCACGGCATCCCGGCTGATCCAGACCGCGGAATCGTCGGGCAATTGCACCTGCAACCACGGGCCGCGCTCCAGTCGCAGGCGGACCTGGCTGCCCATCGGCAACGTGGCCGTGACGGAAGCATTATCGGCAGGCATCGTTCGCGCCTTGGTTTCATCTGCGGTGACAATCCATATCTCGCCCTGGCTGGTCTGCCAGGAGATCGCCAGGCTGCTCCAAACCAGGGCCAGGCAACAAAAAGCGGCGGGCAAAGTGGAAGCCCGTTTTTTTCCCAAGAGGGGAACAAGGCTAAAGCAAATTCCAAAAATGGCTGCTGAAGCGAGCAAGGCGGCTCCGTTGGCTGTGGGCCACGAGAGGGCGCGTCCATACCACGGGGCCGGAAGCAGTCTTGCGCCGGTTGCTTCGCGCAAGAAATGCAGATTCGTTTCCAGGTCTTGCGCATGCTGCCCCGGATCCAGTGCCAGCGCCCGTTCGTAGGCCAGAAACGCCGCGCCTTTATCGCCCAACCGGAAATCCGCATTGCCCAGGTTGTAAAAGAGATGCGTGCTCCAGGGGCCGGACTGAACAAGCTTCTCGTATTCAGCACGCGCGCCTTGGAAATCCCCTTTATCGAAGAGGCGGTTCGCGGCGTCGAACTGGGCAGGGGGCGCGGCCAGCAGTTTTCCGCAAATCAGGAACACGGCCCAAAAAGCAAAGAGGTGACTACGCATGGCTTGTTTCAAATTTTGCGAGGATTTGCAGCACCCGTTCGCGTTGGTCGGGGTGAATGGATTCGCCGGAAGCTCCCCCGGGTCCGCCGACGCCCGCATAACACAATTCATCGTGAGCCGCGAACAAACGGCGAACCCCCTCGGCGGTTTCGTAGTCGAGCGGACGACTGGCACAGGCCGCCTCGGCATCGACGGCACTGGGCTCCATTTCCATTTTCCCGAGTGCTGTTTCCAGTTGGATGACCCGGATGGCGGTATTGTAAAAATCTTCGCGCGAAGTTTTCTCCTGCCGTAAGGCGCGAAGCGCCGCGGCCTTGTCCTGGCGAAGGCTTGCCGCGCGGCGGACCGCTCCGTTGCCGAGTCGTGCACGCTGCCATTGCCAGCCGCCCAGCCCGAGCAGCGCCGAGAGGGGAAGAAGTTGGATCAACCAAAAATCGCGGGTGCGCCAGACGGGTTCGAAATCGACTCCCCAAGAACCGGCATCGACGCGGATGTATTCGATGTCCGCGGGCCTTGGCATCGGTGTTGCGTTGGGCGTGGCGCTTGGAGTCGCAGCGGCGGTGGCTAGCGATGGGGTGGAGGGAGGGGCTGTCACCGGGGCACTTTCGACAGAGAGTGCAACGCGGTCCCCCGTGAGCGTTTCATATTTTTCAGTGGAAGGGTTAAAAAACGAAAATGCCACCTTGGGAAGCTCGGTTTTCACCGTTTCGGGGATCGCCGCAATTTCAAAAGTTTTTGCGCCGGAGATGCCCACCTCGTCGTCGGCCTGGAACTTGCCGCTGGGTGGGTAAATGCGCCAACCGGGTTCCTCGACGACAGCGGGGGTGC
>CAIYQA010000270.1 GCA_903928175.1 uncultured Spartobacteria bacterium
CGAGCGAACCGAAGGTAAGCCGTTGAAACGGCTTTTGCCATGTGCGAGCGCTCACCGCCGCAGGATGCCGCGCATTCCCGGAACTTCGGAAAGGAGTTGAAACGGCTTTTGCCATGTGCGAGCGCTCACCGGGCTAAAGCCCGGTGTTCATGAGATATGCAAGCTGGATGCCCCCCGACGCGGTGAATGTGCGCGATCTTATCGTGCTAAAATATGTGGGGAATTTGAAAAACAGGCCCCTTTTTGCACAGGCTTCCCTGCGTTATTCCTCTCTTTTCCTGAGTTCCTGAGTTTTCTTTTACTTCAATAGTCGGGAATGGCTTGCGGGGTCCCGCACTGCGTTCGGGATGACAAGCAGGTTGGGTGATTCTTCTCCTTTTCCTGGTTTCCTGATTTCTTGATGATTTTCCCTCTTTCAACCCGGTGCGTTCACCGCCCCCGCAACTGCCCGCAACCGGCGGCGACGTCGATGCCCCGGCGCTGACGCAAGGTGCAGGGGAAACCCGCCGCTTGCAGGAGCGCTTGGAAACGCTCCGCGGCCTGCTGGGAAGCGGTTTCGCCGGCATACCCTTCGGTGGGGTTGAGCGGGATGAGATTGATATGGGCGTCCATCCCGGCGAGCAGTTCTGTGAGCCGTTCGGCATGGACGGGCGCGTCGTTGGTTCCGGCGATGAGGGTCCACCCGACGAAAAGTCGGCGGCCCGTGGTTTCAGTGTACGTCCGGCAGGCGGCGATGAGTTCGTGCAAAGGCCAGCGGCGGCTGGATGGGATGAGCGCCGTGCGTTCTGCATCGGTGGCCGCGTGCAGGCTTAAGGCCAGGTTGTAGGGGCGGTTCTCATGAGCCATCCGCAGGATGCCGGGAACGACGCCGACAGTGCTCACCGAGACATGGCTCGGGGCAATGTTCAGTCCGCCGCGTTCGGTGACGATTTCGAGCGCAGTCATCACCGCATCGTAATTGAGCAGCGGCTCACCCATCCCCATGAGCACGAGGTTGCGCAAACCCGGTTGCCCTTCCGCCTGGAGCGCGTGCTGGCAGTGCAGCACCTGCGCGACAATCTCGCCGGGGCGCAGATGCCGGGCGAACCCGGCCTGGCCCGTGGCGCAAAACGTGCACCCCATTGCACAGCCTGCCTGGGTGCTCACGCAGGCCGTGGATCGACCAGGGTATCCCATGATGACGGTCTCGACGGTTTCGCCGTCCTGCAACCGTAGGAGAAATTTTCGGGTCTGACCGTCGCTGCTTTTGAGGTCGGCCACGCTCCCGGGCTGCTCCAACGGAAAGCGGCCGCCCGCGCCCGTGACCTCCTCCACCCAGCGGCGGAGTGGCGGCAGAAATTTCGGGTCGTCCGGCCGCATCTCTGCCTGCCGATAGAGCGCCCGCCAGAGCGCCCGCGCGTGTACAGGTCGCACGCCCGCAGCCAAGAGTTCCTGTTCCAGGGCGGAAAAGGTCAGGTCGTGGAGCGAAGTGGGTGATGGAATTTCTGTCGGGCGGGACATCCCCACCAACTTCCAACGAAATACGCCAGGGTGCGAACTAAAAGTTGCCGAGCTTACTGCGTCTCCTTCGCCACCCGCACCATCACCTCGTTGCGCCGCAGAAAGACAGGCGTCCATGGCGGATCGTAGTAGGCGAAGATCGGCTCGCTTTGCGCGTCGATATGCCGGGCGCGCAGCCAGGCGCTCAATTGTTCGGCGGCTTGCTTCTGGTTTTTTTCGCTGACACTCCCCTTGAAACGCAACACCGCGTACCGCCCCGGCTCCATGACCCACAAATGCACGTCGCCGCGCGGTTGGGGGGCGCCCTTTTGCGCCACGGCTTGAGGCAGGACGAAACTCATGGTCGGTTTGCCGCTGGCCGGGTCGATGAACACCGGAGTCGTCATCGGGATTTTTTCCTCCGCCGCATTTTTGCCCGTGATGAATCCAAAAAGATGGCCGAATGCCTCGGAGCCGCGAGGATCATGCATCGGCGTCGTTGCCAGCGTGAGCGCCGGGTAATCGCGGAGTTCAAACGGCCCGTCGCTGCGCAGCAGCTTGTAGGGAGCGGTTTCGGTGTGGGCGCGGGAATTGCGCAGGAGCCATACGACAGCCATCGCCAGGAGAACCAAAAGGAATAGCTTCATAAGAAGAACTACGGCGCAGTCGCGCGGGCGGTTGCCTCGGCCCATCAGCAAAAAGCTGAGTGCTGCACACAGGAATTTTCGGAAACGGGGATGAGGCATGCCACTACGCAACGAGAGCGCGGCATCAAAACCGTTTTTACCCAGCAATGTCGAGTGCAGAATGGGTCGAAAAGCGCGTTGCTACTTCTCCTGCAACAACTCCCGAACGAGCGCCTCGCTTTCGGTTTTGGCATTGAGGGTGCGCAGGTTGCCGTTGCGATCCACGATCCAAAGGGTCGGCAGGGCGTTCAGGGAAAGGCTGCGCACCAGCGGGCTTTTCCACCCTTTTCCATCAAAAATAATCGGCCAGTCGATCTTGCGGGGCTTGAGCGCCGCAGCCAGCGCCTCGGGAGTGGAATCCAAGCTGACGCCGATGACCTCCACGGGTTTTTGGGCGAAGGTTTGGCGCAGGTATTCCACTTCCGCAATGCCGGCGAGGCTCTGCGGCGACCAGCTTGCAAAGAAATAAACCAGCGTCACTTTGCCTCGGAACCGGGCGAGATCGATCTCCGCGCCACTGGCCGTGGTGCCCCGGACTTCAATGGGGCGTCCCAAAAACGCGAGCCGCCGCAGGTCATCCTCGATCCGCGCGTGGAGCTCCGGGGTGTGCGTGGCGGCCAACGCCTGGTTGAGAAGCGCTTGTTTGCGGCGGGGCTGGTCATCGAACAGTGTGGCTATTTCGGTGATCAATGCCGCCACCCGGCGGTCGTTGGGGTAGCTGGTCTGGAAGGCGTTCATTTGGTCCGTCAACGCCTCGCGCTCCCGGTCCGTGGGAAGCATCATGCGGCGCATGGCGAGGGCGATCCGGGCGAAGGCAAGATCGGCGCGGCGCTCTTCTGGAGCGGTGACCAGCGCGTTCGTCAGCAGACGTTGCGCGGAGTCGTAAAACGCGATCTTTCCCGTCAGATCGCTCCGGGTGGAAAGGAGGCGGGCCAGTCGCAACTGGGCGTCCACAACCTGGGGAGAGCCGGGGTGGTCGCGCAGAAAATTGCGAAGGCCGGTTTCCTGTTTTTCGAGATGCGCCAGGGTGACTGTGCGGGCCTGTTCGCGGGTGCGGATTTCGGTCTGCTGCGGACCGGCTTCCAGCGCCAGCACGGCGTTCCAATCCGCTTCGGCGCGATCCGTCGCCTGGGCGAGTGCCGCAAGGGGAAGCCAAAGAACGAAACAAAGGAGCGCTCTCATCGGGAAGAATCGGCGGGAGGATGAAAGGTGGCGAAGACGGGCCGGTGATCGCTCGCCTGGTTCCAAATCGGCGAACGATAGACGCCGCTTTGCTCCTGCACCACCCGGGGCGCGAGCGCCCGATTTACAAACAAAAAGTCGATGCGCGAATAGACATCGTCGGTTTTCCAATAATAGGTCCAGCGGTCGCCCACGCTGTCGGCCAGCCGCAGTTCCGCAAGCGCTTGGGGCGAACCTCTCCGGCCCGTGATTTCCTGGATCGCAGGCTGGTCCTTGGTCTCGTTGAAATCGCCAAAGACGAGCAGGGGCATCGTGGGCTCCGCGGCGAGAATTTCGTCGAGGTGCTGGCGGAGCAGATGCGCTTCCTGCCGCCGCTCCAAATCGGGGGATCCCTCGGGGGACGGGCGTTTGGATTTGAGATGCGCGCCCACGATGCGCAGCCGGAACGACGGGTGGATCTGCACGGTGACATCCAAAAAACCGCGCCGGACTTTTTGCCGGATGCCGTGGGATTCGTAGGGAAGATCGGCGACGGAATGGCGTTCGACGATGGGAAAACGGCTTACGAGGGCGAGGTGACGCGCGGGGTCCGGGCTCTCCACCCACTCGAAATCGCGATAACCCATTGCGGCGGCTTCGAGCCGTTTGCGGAACTCCTCGAATTGCGGGGCCGTGCCCATCTCACAGACGCCGAGAATGTCGGGGCCGATCTCCCGGATGACCTGCACTACTGCGCTTGCGGCCTCCGCGGTTTTGCCGGGCCGTCCGCTTTGGGTTTCACCGGGAATCGCCAGCGGAGCGTAATTCTCCAAGTTGTAGCCCGCGAAAATGAAATCGCTGCCAAAAGCCGCGCCGGAAACCAGAACGCCGAAGCACAGGAGGAGGCATTTCATGGAACGCAAAACGGCTCGCGCTTCGGTTTCCATGGAAGTGCGGGCCGTTGTAAAATCGCGGGGATTAGACCTTGGGAGGTTGTTCCTGGGGCGGGTGCTGCGCCTCAACCACTGGAGGAACAGGCGTGACCGGTGGGGTCGGTTCGGCAGCTTGGGTGATCTGGCGCTGCACATCGTCCTTGGCCTTATTGAACTCGTTGATCGCCGAGCCCAAGCCGCGGGCAAGTTCCGGAAGGCGCTTCGCCCCGAACAGCAGCAGTACGATGAGCAGGAGGATGATGCCGTCGAATCCCGATAGATTATTGATAAACCCGAGGAGATACATATGCACCCTATACACCCCGCCGCGCCCAAAGCAAAGGGGAGATTTGGCCGATTTTCACGCGGAGCCCCGGAGAAAAAAGGCCTTCGAGCATGTGGAAAAGCTGTTTCATGCCGGCTAAAGCCCGGCTTTTTCGAACCTTTTTACAAGCTCTTGGTTTTTTCGGCTTTGCCGTCCGCTTATGATTATATGACCGGTGGCTACTCAAAAAAACGAAAATATTCTTCGGTTACGTAAAGTGCACTTCCGAATTGCACTTCGGACACACTCCGTTTAAGAGATCGGCTTTCAGTCATGCATACACAACCTTCTTCCTCTCGGTATGAATTTCGCTGAACTCCGGTTCTGGGAATTGCTAACGGGTGCATTGGCGGCAATCTTCGTGCTGCGAACGATTCTCCCAAATCGGCCCGAATGGTTCGACAAAGTCGCCTTGATGTCACTCGGACTCTTCCTGCTGCTGAGCATCAGCGCTGTGACCTTCTTTATTTTTCTCGCGGTTGCGCTGTTCAGTTATATTGGGCTGCAATGGATATTACGCTACCACGGTCGGGCACCCCGTCGTTACCTCCTCTTCTTCCTCCCGCTCCAGCTTCTCCCTCTGCTTTTTTTCAAATACGGGGATTTTTTTTTACACAGCGTATTTCACTTGGACCTTACGGCATCAAGGCAGTGGCTTCGCGGTATTACTGGACATTGTTTTCCATCTTTCCGGGATTTGGCGATTCCTGTTGGCATCTCTTTCTATACCTTTCAGAAAGTCGCGTTTGTCCTCGACACCATTGCTTTCAAACAGCCGTTGC
>CAIYQA010000271.1 GCA_903928175.1 uncultured Spartobacteria bacterium
CGAATCCTGCAAGTTCTGAGCGTGAACGTATTTTCAAAAGAGCCTCTCGATCAGCTACTTGTAACTACTCATACAAGGAATGAAACTATCACAATATGCAACCAACTGAGTTTCAACGACTTTTAACTGGACGGTAGTGATTTTGATTGAATAAAACCGGGCAGGGCGCTATTCAAAGAACATGAAACAGTTCCCTATCATTGCTTCTACTATCGCAGTCCTCTTTCTTGCGGGATGCGCGGCGATCAATCGCTCGGAAAAAACCACGCTGATTCAACACAACGTATCTCCCGTGGTTTGTGATAGAATGGTTCGAGGGGAAATTTTGACTTTGAACGATATTATTGAGTTATCCCGGCGGGAGGTGCCGCCCAAGCTCATCATTCGTTATCTTTACTCCACCCGGGCGATTTATGCCTTGGATAAGCCATCGCTTGCCCGGCTGAACCAGGCCAAGGTTTGCAAGGAGGTCACGGATTATCTTCTGGATACTCCCTCCTTGTTTACTCCTCAGTATTACACAAGGCCCTACTATGACGCGGCTCCCGTGTATCCCGCTTACTATCCTTATGATCCTTACTATCCCTATGGACCGCGTTTTTATGGCGGTTCCTCCGTTATTATTATGGGGGGCCGTTGCCGCCATTGGTAAGAAGTGCTTATTGTGATTGACCTTTGGTGATTGTTCACGCTTTATACAGTCCAATATGTCCAACTCTATCAATAATCCCCCCGGGGCAACCGAACAAATCGAAGATCTTCAACGCCAGATTGAGCAATTAAAGCACCGGGCCATTTTGGAACTCAAGGTGAAATTAGCCGAAGCGCGCGCCCTTGTGGTGGAATTGCAATCCCAGATCGAAAAGGTTTCGGGCGAAGTCGCCACTCAAAAACCGACCCGTAAGGCGCGGACGAGCGTGACCATCGGGCAAGTCGTGGAAGCCATCAAAGGCGGTGCCACCAATTATCGGGCGATCGCCAACAAACTGGGCTCCTCGGCGGCCACCGTGGCCAAAAAAATCAAGACCGAAGGCAAAGCCGCCGGGATTACCAGCACGGGCCAGAAGGCTGCGTTCACGTTGCGTGTGAAATAAAGCAGGCGCAAAAGGCCCGCTTTTTTGCGGCGTGTTTTCCGCCCATTTTGTCGCCAGGGTATTTCGCATTCCGGGTTTGCATCCCGATGCAGGGATTGCTCAGATACGCGAATGCGCATTGCCGTTCTTGCCGATACCCACAACCGCCTGCCCCTCCATGTGCCGCGTGCAATGGCCGGGGCGGACGAGATTTGGCATTTGGGAGACGTAACGGACGAGGGGACGCTGGAGGTGTTGCGTGGCCTTGGGCGGACGGTTTTTGTCGTCAGGGGGAATTGCGACCTCAATGCAGACTGGCCGCTGGTGCTTGATCTGGAACGGGAGGGATTCGCGATTCGTTTGATCCATATCCCGCCGAAATGGGTTCCGCCGGGGGTGGATCTCGTGCTGCATGGGCACACGCATGTCCCGCGCAATGAGCGGGTCGGGGAGACGCGGTTTCTGAATCCCGGCAGCGTCGGAAGGGCGAGTCACCTGGCGCCGACGAGTTACGCCTGGCTGGAGTTGGTGCGGGGAGTGCCGCCCAAATGGGAGATCGTGCGGGTGTGAGAGATTAGCGGAACCCGTAGGCGAGGGACCAGTGGGTGCGTTCCAAGGGGGATTTTTCGATCTCGACGATGAGGTAATACGAGCCGCTGACTTTCGGGACCACGCGGGCGGCGGCCATGTGCGGCTTGTTTCTCCAATACTCTGCTTCCGCCAATTTTCCCTCGGCGTCGTACACATGGACGGAGAGTTTGGCGCTCGCCACGTCGGTGCCCATCCAGAACCAGTATTCGTTTCCCTTAAAAAGCTGCTGCACAATGGCCTTGGGCTGTTTCACGGGGAGATCGCCGCCCCAGTAGTCCTCCCGTACAGTGAACCCTTCTTTTACGTAAGGCTGTGCCGCTTGTAATGCGAAAGAGAGGGCGTCGTCCACGGTGGCGTGGGCGCTACAGAGGAAGAGGGAAAGAGCGAGCGCGAATGAAACAATCGTTTTCACGGGTTAGTCCTGGGAAGAAATGGTTTTCACCAGTTCTGCGGTAATGGAGTGAATCTTTTCCACCTTCTGGGGAGATACGCCGCCCGCGGGCTCGATGAGTGTGTGCAGTTCAGGCAAACGGCGGGCAATTTTCTTCACCACGGCGTTTTCCTTGAGGCGCGGGTTGAGGCCATCGACCTTGCGTTGGAAGTAGTCCAGAATGGCCGGTTGATGGAGCAGTTCGGCTCCATCTTTGCTGTAGTTTTTCCCGACAACCTGCGTGAGCGCCTCGGTGCCGCGCAGCCAGCCGCCCAAGCTGACGAGCTGGGCGAGTTGCGCGTCCTTGAGCTCGATCATGGCCTGTTTCACATCCTTGGATGCGCCGTCAAATTCCTGCCGGATCGTTTGCCAATCTTTTTTGTCTGCGGCTTCGATGATGCTGCTGGTGCGGCTGATGACCGATTTTTGCACTCCGATGGCTTTGGAGAGGCTCAATACCTGGCGACCGATTTTTTTCACCTCCTCGGCCTCCTGGGCTTCGACGGCGATGAAGCCTTCGGCAATGGTGGCGCCCAGCAAGAGCGCCACTTGGGGGCGTTTGCCGGGATTCTCGGTTTTCACCGGACGCAATACCTCGTGCCAGTTCGGGGAGCCGAGTTTGTCGAGCACGCCGAAAACCTCGGTGGGCACGGGAACGACGACTTCGTCCACGACTGTGGCCGGCAGCGAGCCGACATCAATGCTGCGGGGCGGTTCTCCCTGTGCAAAGCAGACTGGGCCAAGGAAGGCGGCGCACAGCACCGGCAACATCCAGGCTGTGGCCGGGGTGACTGCGCGGGGTGGATGCGGAGGCGAGTCGTTTTTCCGAGGAGCCGGACGGGCGGTCGAAGAGCGTTTGATCATGGCTAGGTAACCCGCAAAATAGACGTTCCAATGGAAAACTCAACCAAACCTCTGCAAATCAATCAATCTTTTTGCGCGGGAGGGCAAAAACAAAAAAGCCACGAGGGTGTCGTGGCTTTTCTGTTTCCGCAGATTTTTCTGCGGGGTTGGAGTGTTTTTGAAAGGGCGGAACTTTTACTTTCCTTTTTCTTCGATGTATTTGACGACATCGCCCACGGTTTGAAGTTTTTCGGCGTCCTCATCCGGGACTTCGACCGAAAATTCTTCTTCAAACGCCATCACGAGTTCGACGGTGTCCAGCGAGTCCGCGCCAAGGTCTTCGATGAAGGAAGCGTTGATGGTGACTTGCTCGGGATTCACGCCGAGTTGCTCGACGATGATGTCTCTAACTTTTTCTTCGATGGTTTTCTCTGACATATTGGGTTTCCTGGTTGGGGTTAAAAGTTTGGGTTGAATTCTTTTGTGCGCACACCAGTAATGATCTCGCGCGTCTTTGGCAACAAAGAATTTACACTTCCCACCAACGAATCGCTATTGAGCCCGGAGCGGCCTTGCTCTATTCTCCTTATTTTCACCTCGTCCGCACACCTATCCAAATGAGTGACTCGCCGCTTGATCTCGACCTGAAATTTTTACCCGACTGGCTCAAAGAGCCCGCCGACAAGAATCCGTACGCCGATTACGCAGGCGAGTCGCCCCGGCGCGATTTCGACCGGCGCTCCGGGGACCGCGGTCCCGGGAATCGCGCGGGCAATCGCGGCCCCGGCTCACAAGGCTCACGCGGGACCGCGCGGCCCGGTGGCGATCGCCCGCAGCGGTCTTCCGGCGGCCCCCAGGGACGCCCGGGAGGGCGTGACGGCGGCGGTCCGCGACGGGATTTTGGCAGACCCGGCGGAGGTCCCCGCGGACCCAGGGATGGCCAGGCGCGGCCTGGCGAACGCCGCCCCGAACGCTCCAATGAGCAGCGGCCCCCGGTGCCGCGCATCGAGGAAGTCCTGATTCCGCTGCATATCGAATTTCTCCCGGAGCCCAACGCTGTGGCCGCATTGGCCCAGCAAATCAAATCGAACCACCGCGCTTACCCCATTTATGGGTTGGGGCGGATGTTTTTAAACAAACCGGAACGCCATCGGGTGCGGGTCACTTCCAATGCGCCAGCGCATCCGCTGTTCCAAGTCGGCGAAGACGGTCCGGTGACGACCAGTCGGCAGGCCGCCGAGCGGGAGGCATTCCGCGCAGTCAAGGCCAGTTATTATGCCGAGGAGACCCTGCAACTCGAGGCTCCCAAGGGAAACTACACCAATGTGGCCCGTTGCCGCTTGAGCGGCGTTCTGCTGGGCCCGACCAACCACCACGGCTATCAGCCCGCCCTGCGCCGGTTGTACGAGGCGCGGTTCAGTCGGCGCATGGATTTCAATGAATTTCTGCGACAGATCGAGGTCGTCAACGATCCTGCCGTCATTGAAGAATGGAAAAAGCAGGTCAGCAGCATCACGGTTTTCCGCACCACGCAGGAAGCCGAGTCGGTGGAATTCAAATCGGTCCAGGAAGTGGAAGCCCATTTCCGGGCCAACTACCTTGAGAAGGCGATTCGTTCGGGCAAAACCCTCGAAATGAGCGGCGTCGCCAGCCGCAACGTGGGCGACCGCCAGATCCGCGACGCCATCCGTTCGGCTTGGGAAAAAGAGCGGTCGTTCCCGGCTCAAACCGTCAACCGGTTGCGCCCGCCTTTCCAGGATGCGGGTCTCCATATTTGGAAACATCGCAAGCGGATTCTTTTTGTTTCCACCGTGCGGCCGGTTCGTTTCGGATCGGATGCGCAGAGTGTTTCCAAGCACATCGCGGATATCCTGAACATTATCGAGGCTTCGCCGAAATGCACCCGCAGCGATTTTTCCACCCACCTGCTCAAGCCGCATGAAGCGGAACCGGAGTTCCAAAAGATCAAGGCGGCGCTTGCCTCGGACCTGCATTGGTTGATTGGTTCGGGCCACGTGATCGAGTTCCACGATGGCACCTTTGAGCTTCCGCTCGCGCCCAAGGAGGCGGCGAAGGAAGACGCGGAGACGGGGAGACGCGGAGACGCGGAGAGGGAGCAGGCAAGCGCACCGCCCGTTGAAGCACCTGTCGCTGAGGTGCCCGTTACCGAGGCGCCCGTTGCCGAGGCGCCCGTTGCCGAGGTGCCTGCGGAAGCAGAAACTCCAGCGCCGAACCCTTGTGGCGAGTCAATGGTTTAGAGTATTTTCGTTCTTGCCGGTAGCGCAATTTACGCCCCGAAGGGGCACAGGATGCCAGCCCAGGGCAACGCCCTGGGTTGACGGGTGAGAGAGCTCCGTGCCCTGCAAGGGCACTGGAAAACGCCCGCGATGCATCTGCGTTCAATCTTCCTTACCAGCGCCCTTGCAGGGCGCGCCCGCTTGTTTTGAAACACCCAGGGCGGCGCTCCGCTTGCCCTGGGCTGATTTCCCCAGCGCTTTCAGCGCTAAGAAATGCGACGAGCAAAATCGAACCGCGCCCACGTGCCCGTTTATCTTGGAAATTCATAAAAACGCATCCGCCTGTTGACTCTCCGGCAAAATGCGCCAAAACTATCGGCAAGTTTTTCCGCCCGCCGGTTGCGGGCATCCTTATTGCATGAAGCCTTTGTTTTTTCTTTTTTTTCCGCTGCTGGTTGTCTCCGCCGCTTTGGCGCAACTGCCCCCCGCCGCGCCTCAAGCTGCCGAAGAGCTCTCTGTCGTGAAGGCGGAACCGGTGGGTGACCGGGAGCTTGCGGTAAAACTGCAAATTTTCCTGGACCAAAACAACTTCGGGCCGGGAAAGATCGACGGCCGCGCGAAGGAGTTCACCCTCAAAGCGCTGGCCCGGTATGAGAAGGCGCAGGGGCTGCCGGGCACGGGGCTTCTGGAAGAGGCCTCCACGCTGCCACTGGAAAGCATCCACCCGATTTATACCACCTATACTGTGGTTCCCGAGGATTTGAGCCGGATCGGCGATGTGCCCAGCAAGCCGGAGCAGCAGGCCAAGCTCAAAAAAATGCCCTATCCCTCGTTGCTCGTCTTTTTGGCGGAACGGTTCCATAGCGACCCGGATTTTCTGGTCAAGATCAACAAGGGCACGGACATGGAGGCATTGAAAGTCGGAGACACAGTGTTTGTGCCCAATGTGGTTCCTTTCAAAATCGAGGGGGTCAAGGAAGTCGCAAAACTTCCCGTGGTTCCGGCCTTCAAAACGCGCCGCATTCACATCGACACCAAGGAAAAGATGCTGGATTTGACCGAGGGGGAGAAGCTCTTGGCCTCCTACCCGATCACGCCCGGCTCGCAGACCCTTCCCGCCCCGGCGGGCACGTGGAAAATCCTTGGGATTGCGACGCTCCCCTGGTTCCGCCATGACGAGGGGGTCTTGAACCACGGGGTGCGCACGAACAATTTTTACAATATTCCCGCCGGACCGACCAATCCCGTGGGTGTCCTCTGGTGTGGGTTGAACCGGCCCGGCATCGGCGTGCATGGCACCAACCAGCCGTTTACGATCGGGCGGGCGGGCAGCCACGGGTGCATCCGGCTGGCGAACTGGGATGCCATCCGGCTCTCCGCGATGATCACCGAGGGGATGACCGTGGTCATTGACGACGGCATTCCGTTGCCCAAGCCGGGCGAAAAACCGTCGGAAAAGCCTCCTTTGAAGGTGGGCGCCAAAGTTTCTTCAAACCCGGCGTTGACAGTTACCGCGCAGACAGCTACTAAGAACGCCCCGCAAAATCCAGGCCGGGAGACGAAATATGCCAACCATTGAAGTTATTCTCACAGAAAAAATCGCGTCGCTGGGCGCCGAAGCCGACGTTGTCAAAGTCAAGCGCGGGTATGCCCGCAACTTTCTCGTTCCTTCCGGTCAAGCCTTGGAAGTGACCCCCGCGACCCTCCGTCGCATTAACCAACTTAAGGCCAAGCGCGCCGCGCGCGAAGCCGCCGAGTTGAACGAATCTGAGGATCTTGCGCGCCGCATCGGCAAGCTCAAGATCACCATCGCGCTCGAAACCGGCGAGACCGGCAAGGCGTTCGGTTCGATCACGGCCAAAGATATCGCCGACAGGCTCCAGAGCGAGCTTGGCGTGGAGATCGACCGCCATCGCATCGAGTTGGAGCGCCCGATCAAGGAGACCGGCGCCCACGAGGTGACGATCAAGCTCCACCACGATGTTTCGGCCAAGCTCACGCTCACCGTCAAATCGACGAGCGAGGAGAAATCGGCTGAAGCGGCACCGTCCGAAGAGGAAGTTCCCGCCGGGGGCTTCAAGGCGAAGGCCAAAGCCAAACACTCGAAGTAAGCGATGCCCGACGAGGCTGCCACCGCAACGTCAGCCAAGCCGAAAAAGGCCGCAAAAGAGCGCACGGACCTCCGGGATAAGGGGACTTATTCACCGGATGTTCACAGGATGTTTCCTCAGAGCCAGGATGCCGAACTCGGCCTCCTGGGCTCCATCCTGCTTTGCCCCAAGGAGGTCATGGGGGAGTGCGTCGAGCAGAAGATCACCCCGGAGCATTTTCACGCCCCGGCCCACGGGATCATTTACGGCATCCTGCGGGAACTCTACGACGGCAATAAGCCGATCGATTTCATCCTGCTGACCCAGTTGCTGCGCGACCGGCAATTGCTGGATAAGGTGGGCGGCCCGGCGTTTGTCACCAGCCTTTTCACGTTTGTGCCGACCTCGGCCAACGCGAATTACTACCTTGAAATCCTCAAGGAGAAGCACACGTTGCGGCAGATCATCGTCACCTGCAACGAGTTCACCAGCCGCTCTTACGAGGAGCAGGAAAACGTCGAGGGGTTCCTGGACGAGGTGGAGACCAAGCTTTTCCAGATCACCGAGAGCCGCCTGGGCGACAAGAATTTCCAAATCAAGGATGCTGTGGTTTCCGCGCTGCATTCCATCGAGGCGTTGTACGAACGGAAGGGGGAAATTACCGGTGTACCGACTGGGTTTGCCGATTTTGACAAGATGACGGATGGCTTGCACGCGTCGGAAATGATTGTCATCGCCGCGCGGCCGAGCATGGGCAAGACGGCGTTTGCGATGAATATCGCCGAACATGTCGCACTCCAGTGCAAACGCGCGGTCGCCATTTTTTCGCTGGAAATGAGCAGCCAGCAGTTGGTGCAACGTCTGCTTTGCTCCCACGCCAAAGTCAACCTGAACAAAGTGCGCGACGGGTTCATGGCCGGGCGCGATTTTGACAACCTCACTTTTGCCGCCGCGAAAATTGCCGAAAGCAAAATGCTCATCGACGACACCGCGGGCCTGAGCATCCTGGAACTGCGCGCAAAAGCCCGTCGCATGAAGGCGCAGCACGACATTGCGCTCATCGTCATCGATTATTTGCAGCTTCTGCGATCCACCACCCGGCGCGCGCAGGACAACCGGCAGTTGGAAATTGCGGAAATTTCCAATGGCGTCAAGGCGCTCGCCAAGGAGTTGTCCATCCCGATCATCGTGCTGGCGCAGTTAAACCGGAATCCGGAAAGCCGCACCGGGGACAGCAAGGGTCGCCCGCGGTTGAGCGATTTGCGTGAATCGGGTTCCATCGAGCAGGACGCCGATCTGGTGGGGCTCCTCATGCGTGAGGAATACTACGCCGATACCGAGGAGGAGAAGCAGGAGGCCGAGGGGAAGGCGACGCTCATTATCGCCAAGCAGCGTAACGGCCCCGTCGGCGATGTCCCGCTGACGTTCATTAAAGAGTTCACCCGGTTTGAAGACCGCGCCAAAGGCCAGGCAGGGGAGGAGTAGGGGACGTATAGGTCCTATAAGACGCATAAGACTTATCTGGCCTGTCATGCACGCGGGGCCTTTGCGTCATCCGAATCCCCAAGTAAATTCTCCCATGTCCGATCCCCTTCAACTCTACGTCAAAACCTGGTGTCCCTGGTGCGTGCGCGCCAAGGCGTTTCTGGATGCCGAAGGCTACCGCTACGAGGAAATTGACGTGGAGGCCAGCCGGGAGGATTACGCGACCATGACCCGTATCTCCGGCCAGCGCCTCACTCCCACGCTGGTCGTGGGCGAGAAAGTGCTGCCGGACTTCGGCCCGGAGGAGTTGCGGGAATTCCTGGCGCGGAACTGCATTGTTCCGTAGTGTCGGATTTTTTCTCGCGCAAAGCCGCAAAGGCGCAAAAGAAGAAAGGCCCATGGCTTGCCTTTGCGTTCTTTGCGGCTTTGCGCGAGGCTATCTGCTTCAGCCAGGGAGGGGCTACACCCCGCGTTTTTGCGGGTCCCAGATGAATTTGTGCAGTTGAAGCTGGAAACGGACTTCGAGCTTGTCGGCAAGAATCCAGTTCACGATTTCCACCGGTTCAATGCGTCCAAAGACTGGGGAAAAAAGGACGGCGTTTACCCGTCGAGGGAGATCGAATTTGCGGACCTGTTCGCGCGACCATTCGTAGTCTTCCCGCGAGCCAATTACGAATTTCAGTTCATCGCGGCGGGTAAGGTGCTCGATGTTTGACCACAAATTGCGCGCGCATTCGCCGCTGCCGGGGGTTTTGAGGTCCATGATCCGGTGCACGCGCGCGTCCACCTTGGAGATATCGTGCGCGCCGCTGGTTTCGAGCAGGACGGTGCGGCCTGCGTCGCAGAGCGCCGTCATGAACGGGAGCGCGGAGGGTTGCAGCAGGGGTTCGCCGCCGGTGAGTTCTACCAGCGGGCAGTCGTAGGCGAGCGTCTCCTTTAAGAGCTCGTCCAGCGGGCGGCGTTTGCCCTCGGTAAACGCATAGGCCGTGTCGCAATAGGTGCAGCGCAAATCACATGCGGTGAGCCGCACAAAGATGCAGCGCAATCCCGCCCAGGTGCTCTCGCCCTGGATCGAGAGAAAAATCTCGTTGACGGTGAGTTGCGGTTGGGAGGCGGCGGACGGCATGGGGGGAATATGGACCAAGAGCGGCGCAAAGGCCCAGAGATTTTGTGCCGGGGCCTGGGAAATGCCGGGAGCTATAGGTCCTATAGGTCCTATAGGTCCTATAAGACCTATAAGTCTCATCCTCCTGCGCTTAGCCAAAGAGCCGCTGGAAATTTTTGGCGATTTGCCCGGTGAGGGTTTCCAAGGGCTCTCCGCGCAATTCGGCGAGCCCCTCATAAACGGCGCGGAGGTTGGCGGGATGGTTCAGCGTGAGGCCTTGCGGGGTTTCAGGCAGGTGATACTGGGTATGCTCGGGCGGCAGCGGCATGTCCGGGGCATCGGTCTCCACCAGCAAACGTTCGGCGGGGAGTTGGCGGAAAATTTCGCGCCGGGCGGTTTTGCGCTCGTTTAAAAAATGGCCGGAGAAGGAAAAGAAAGCGCCGAGCCGCACAAAGCCTTCGATCATCTCAACCGGGCCGCCGTAGGAGTGCAACAGGAAACCGCATTCGGGAACCGGCTGCGCGCGGAGGATTTCCCAGAGGGCACCCCACGCTTTAAGGCAATGAATGCTGACCGGGAGGTTGTGCCGCGCGGCGAGGTCGAGTTGCCAGGCGAAAACTTCGGTCTGATCTTGGAGGTCAAACCCTTCGATCCACCGGTCGAGCCCGATTTCGCCGATGGCGGCGTGTCCGTTTTCAATAAGCCCGGTGAGCCGTTCGCGCCAATGGGGAGTGCGCTCTTGAATGTGCCACGGGTGCAGACCGTAACTGGGGAGCACCCAGGCATGGGCTTGCGCGAGGGTGGTGATGCGATCCCAATCGGCTTCCCGTGTGCCGTTGACAACCGCGCGGGCCAGGCCGATCCGCTCCAAATCCGCCACCACGCCGGGCAGGTGCGGGGCGAGCGCGGCATTCTGGAGGTGATTGTGCGCGTCGAAGAGGATCACAATTTTTTAGGAATGAATTAGGAAGCCAGGAAACCAGGAATTAAAACCGGAGTTTAGGCGGATGGTAAGACGTCTCTTCCAATTTTCTGAGTTCCAGATTTTTCATTAATTCAGGTGTTGCCGGGCAAAGGCCACGATGCGGGCGCGGAGGTGAGCCAGGCCGTTGAGACGGGTGGGGGTGAGCTGGGCGGCGATGCCGAGCGCTTCAAAAAGCTCGGGTTCTGTTTCGAGGATTTCCCCGGGCGTGGCATCGTCGTAAAGTTCGCAAAGGGTGGCGGCGAGTCCTTTGACGAGGGCGGATTCCGCATGCATCTGGAAACGGCAGCGCCCGTTTTCCATGGAGCCGACGAGCCAGACGCGCGAGACGCAGCCGGGGACGAGCGCGGCGTCGATGCGGGACTCAGGAGGGAGGGCGCTCAGGTGCGGGCGGCGCGCTGTCAGCGCGGCCAGGCGCTCGTGCGGATCGGGAAGGATCGAGTAACGGCTAATGAGGGTGCTTTGGCGTTGGCGGGGGGTCATTGCGCGAACTGTTTGTAGAACATTACGGCAGAGATGGTAAGGCCGATGGCATTGATGATGCGGCGGACCTGCTGCTGCGGGATGCTTTGGGCGAAGTGCGCCCCGAGGTAGTAGCCGCCCAGGGCTCCGGCGGTCATGATGAGCGCTTTGGGCCAGTGGATGAGCCCGGCTCCGATGAACCAGGCGGAGGCGACCAGGTTGATGAGGGAGGCGAGAATGGTCTTGAGGCTGTTCATCTCATGGATGTTGCTCAGGCCGATGAAACCGAGCGACGCGAGCATGAGAATGCCGATGCCCGCGCCGAAATAGCCGCCGTAAATGGCCACGCCGATCTGGACCAGAATGGCGATTCCCACAGCATGCGGCCGTCCCACCGGCGACACGACGTTTCCATTGGAAAAGCCCGAGAGTTTTCGGAAGCTGCCTTGGGCAAGAAAAATCAGGGTGGCAAAGAGGATCAGGAACGGGACCATTCGGGCAAAGACGGCCTCGTTGGTGCGGGTGAGGAGAATGCTTCCTGCGAGCCCGCCCAGCACGCTCACGGGGACAAAGCGCCACAGCCAGACGCGCGCGGCGGCGAGGTGTTTGCGGTAACCGAAAAGGCTTCCGGCCATGCCGAGCACGAGCGCGAGCGTGCTGGTGGCGTTGGCGATTTTGGCGTCGGTGTGAAAGAACAGGAGGACGGGAAAAGTGATGAGGGTGCCCCCGCCCGCGATGGCGTTGACCATTCCGGCGGCGGCTGCGGCGGCGGCGAGAGAGAGGATTTCAAGGAGAGTCACGTGGGGTGGTTTTTAACACGGTTTGAACTGCGCCGTCGAGAAGAGTAGGGGGATGAAGTTAGTGGTTGAACTGCCCAATCCCGAGACGTATAAGACGTATCAACAAGAACAAAATACCCGGACAAACCGCGGCGTTTTTGATGTTTTTGACAGTAACTACGGCCCCCATACGCTGTGAAAATCCTACACATCATCCACTCCGTCAATCCGGCTGTCGGCGGCCCCATTGAGGGTATCAAGCAGCTCTCGCGCGCGAAAGCCAGCCTCGGGTGGAAAATCGAGGTGGCGTGCCTCGACAATCCGGATGCGCCTTGGCTCAAGGATTTTCCGTTGAAGGTTCACGCGATGGGACCTTCTTATCTAAGCTATGGGTATTCTCCCCGGTTCGTTCCCTGGCTGCGGGAGCATTGCCGCGAATACAGTTTTGTGGTGGTCAATGGCATTTGGCAATATGGCAGTTTTGCCGCCTGGCGTGTGCTGCGGGACGCCAATGTTCCTTATTTTGTGTTCACACATGGGATGCTGGACCCGTGGTTTAAGAAAAACTATCCCCTCAAGCACCTCAAAAAATGGCTCTACTGGCCGTGGGCCGAATACCGGGTGCTCCGGGATGCCACCGCCGTCCTGTTTACCTGCATTGAGGAGAAGATTCTGGCGCGCCGCTCCTTCTGGCTTTACCGCTGCAACGAAGCTGTTGTGAACTATGGCACGGCGGGATGGAGGGGTGATGCCGATGCTCAGAGGCAATGTTTTCTGGACAAGTTTCCCGAACTCAAGGGCAAGCGCCTTTTTCTTTTTCTAGGCAGGATTCACGAAAAAAAGGGAGGCGATCTTTTGATTGAGGCCTTCCACCGGATCGTTTCGGAACAGCCCGAGAAGGAGGTTCAACTGGTGATGGCTGGGCCTGCCGATAACGCTTTTGGCCGGAACATCCAAAAAATGGCGCAGAACTTGGGAATCGAGCATCGCGTCACCTGGACGGGAATGCTGAGCGGAGACGAAAAATGGGGGGCGTTCCAAGCCTCGGAGGTGTTTGTTCTGCCTTCGCATCAGGAAAATTTCGGCATTTCTGTGGCGGAAGCCCTTTCGGCTTCGCTGCCGGTGCTCATCTCCAATAAAGTCAATATCTGGCGGGAGATTGAGCAGGAGAATGCGGGATTGGTTGCGAATGACGATTTGGCGGGCACCTATCATTTGCTGAAGCGCTGGCTCGATCTCGATGCAGGGGAGCGTGCAGAGAAACGGGACGCCGCGCACGCTTGTTTCGTTAAGAACTTTGAGATCACCTCTGCGGCGCAAAGTTTGATCAAGGTCTATAGCGATTCCCTTGCCAATAAGGGACTCAAGGTCGATTGGACGGCATGAGGGATTTGGTGACCATTGTCATTCCCGCCTACCACGCGGGAGCTTTTATCCGCCGCGCCTTGGACGGAGTGCTCGCGCAGACGCATGGTGCATGGGAAGTCGTAGTGGTGGAGGACGGTACGCGCGATGAAACCGAAGCGGTGGTGCGCCAGTTCGCGGCGACGGTTTCGCAATCGGTCCGATATGAAAACAACGGGGCGAATTGCGGTGTTTCGGCCACGCGAAATCGCGCGATGGCACTCGCCAGGGGCTCAGTCATTGCGTTTCTGGACGCGGATGATCGCTGGACTCCCGAACACCTCGCCTCCGGGTTGGAGACGTTGGACAAGGGCGCGGAACTCTGCTTTTCCGGTTTTCACATTTTTTATGAGACCACGCAAACGGTGGTGGAATCGTCTGTGCCGGACAGGAGTTTGCTTGAGAATCCGTTGGCCCGGCTTTTTGAAAGTAATTTCATTCAGACTTCCAGCCTGGTGATGATGCGCCGGGAGACCGCAGAGAAAGCGGGCGGGTTCGATGGCGATTTGAAAGTGGGCGAGGATTGTGATTATTGGATGCGCGCCTTGTCCAGCGGAGCCCGGCTCGCCTGCACCGGGAAGCTGACCTGTTATTACACAAAGCATGGCGAGAGCGCGATGACCAAGACGCTGATGGTCGCGGAGCACTCCGTGAAATTTTACCGCAAACATCTGCACAGTGCGTTCCTCCCCGCATCCCTGCGTACGAGCTATTATGCGACCAGCCTTTGCAATTATGGGCGTCTGATTGGGCGGAAGAACCCGGTGCTTGCGCGGGCGCTCTTTTGGGAGGCATGGAAGATTCGGCCAGGGGATTTGCGTTATCCCGCGTATGTTTTGCGGGCGTGCATTCAGGCAATGTTTAGGAATTGACGAGTTCCTGGGTCGGGACAGGGGCGGACAGCGGCGAAATGCGCTTCAAAAACCAGTTCCCATGATCGATGCTTGTCAGTTCCACAAAGCGGTAGAAAAGCCCGGAACCGAGCAGGAGGATGAGGCTGAAGAATAGCAGGCACACACCGATCTCGAACGGCGAGAAGTGATGCGCCGGGAACACTGCACGAATCTTGTGCGGTAGGAACGCGAGCAGCGGCCCGTGCAGAAGATAGACGCTGTAGCTGATGAGGCCGATCTTGCACAGGGTCTCAGACAAAATCCGGGGCAGCGGCACGCGCACGGGCGGGCGGGACATAAAGTAGGCGACCGTGGTTGCCGTTGCGAGCGCGACGCAGGGAAAATGATAGGCAAAGAGCGGCTTGACAGCATAAGTTATGGCAGTGATGCAGGGCCACACCCAGAGGGGGCACTTGGCGAGAGAAAGGGGCCGCCGGTTTACATAATCGTCCGCGAGCTTGGCTCCTATGGACCAACTGAACCAGGTGCCAAAGGGAGAACCGGATATCCAGAAGGGCAGGGTGGGAAAACCCCGGATGGACATTTCGATTACCCCCGTGATGAATAGCGCCTTGTTCCAGCCGAATCGCCTCACAAGCAGAAGCAACAGTGGATAAATGGCGTAAAGCTGCATCTCCACCGCGATGCTCCAGAACGATCCGTTAATCCCATAGAATGTGCGCGGGTTGAGGTTGTGAACCATCAGGGCATGGCTGGCAAACTCAATGATGTTATGGTGCGCAAACGGCCGCAACATCGTAAACGGAAACAGGAAACTGAAGAAGCAGAGGGCGAGAAAATAGGATGGGTAGATGCGGAAAAACCGCCGTATGAAGAACACTTTGTATTCCTGCCGCTTCGATCTCGCGTGGTTGAGGTGGATGCAAAAGCCACTGATACAAAAAAACACGGCGACACCCATGAACCCGTAGGAGAAGGGAAGCAGTGCCAGGAAAAAGTGGCGGGGATTTCCGTCACTGAAGCTGAGGCGCGCTTCCAAAAATTCCCGATGGCCAAAACTCTCGATCAAGAGATGGAATCCGAGCACCAGCAGAATGGCGACCATACGAATATAGTCGATCAGTCGGATACGTCCGTCAGCACATAATGGGGCGGCAAGCGACTTTGCTCCAGGGGGCATCATGAAGGAATAATACTGGAGAATGCATCAAAGGCCGTTCTACAGGCAATAAAATTGTGGGCTGCCAATGTCGCGCGGGCGTGATTCAAAGTGGGTGAGGTGCAGAGCGATTCGTCCGGGGAGCGCAGCCGTCCCGGCTGCTGGTTTCGGCGTCCCGCCGAAACGAACTTTTCGCGGGGTGTGCGGCGGACGC